>JAHQWZ010000003.1 GCA_029856425.1 Candidatus Thorarchaeota archaeon | reverse complement strand
TGACAAAATTGTCCAACATGAAATTGATTCCATAAATGATCATATGCCTGCTACCAGATTCAGCCTACGCGATTTGGCTAAATCAGATGACCCGCACTATATGACCAGAAGCGGGGAAAAGTCCATCCTCAAGATGGATGAGATATCCGAATTGATGCGTTTAGTGCCTGCAAGATTTCAGGATGAGATCAGGCTTCCTATAGTGATTCTCCGAAGAATGGACTATGGAACTGGAATCTATACTATTGCTGGAGGAAAATCCGAGCTCTTTCTAGTCCATCATCTTCTAGGATATGTTGACCTAGAATGGGATGACTTCCAGAAATGGAAGCCAATCGAGAAGCTGATGCGTCCTCAGGTACAGGCGTTAAGACGAAGATTGCCATCTACTTCATGCATCGGCTTTGTTACTACCGTGGAAAATCAATAGGAAAACGCCAATTCCAGAGGTTTTCACAATCAGCAATTGCTAAAAACCTTCATAGGCAGAAGAAACCTAAGGTTCAGACAATGACTAAGGCACGAACTCAGCTGATGAAAGAGGTCACATCACATCTAGTGCAAGCTGGGTTCGATGTATCATCTGAGTGCGATGTAAGACCAAGTTGTTTTGATATGGTTGCCCGTAGGGGTGACAAGATTATCCTCATTAAGACCCTCGCCAATATTGATGCCTTCAAGAAAGATGATGCAATCGTGCTGCAGCTCGTGGCACAGTTTTTCGATGCTATACCACTGATTGTGGGCAAGACAACTCGGAGAGGAGCTCTCGACGACGGAGTCCTATACAAGAGGTATGGTGTTCCAACCATTGCGCCTCGTAGTTTTGAGAGCATGATTGTTGAGGAGCAACAGCCCCGGGAGTTTATTCAACGTGGGGGGCGGTTTGTATCAATAGATGGCGAGAGACTGAAGGAAGTTCGACTCTCGCTGAATATGACCCAGGAAGATCTGGCCGACTGCGTTCAAGTATCAGCTAGAGCTATCTTGGCTTATGAGAAGAACGAGATGGCGGTCAGTATTGATGCAGCTGAAAAACTTGAGAGAGCCCTAGAAACAGACCTTGTAATTCCTGTGGATTTGCTAAGTTCTGTCGCAATTCCTGAAGATCGACCTCGAACTGCAGCATCAATAGAAAATGCCGACCTCGTCAAACGTGTGAGTGATTTCTTCGAGAGACTAGAGATGAGCGTAATGTGGACCGATAGAGCTCCATTCCATATAATCGCGAAGGAGGATGGGCCACCCCTGATTTCCGGTGTCGGTTCAATCCGGAGCTGGGCTTTGAAGAAGCGTGTGGAGATTCTCAAGAGTGTATCCGAAGTCACTGATTCAGACGCAGTTATAATTGTGGAAGAGGGTAAGACTGAAGAGTCTGTTTCAGATCTCCCTGTCATCAGGCAATTGGAGCTCGATGAAATAGACAAACCTCATGAGCTAAAGAAGATAATCAGTGAGCGGTCTGATTGACTTACTAGACATCAAGCTTCTGTTGTGCTGCTTCTGCACCATCTTGAATTCTTCTGACAGACTCCCAGCTCTTTCTTACTATTATTGGCAACTCTGTTCCGTCTTCGACTAGTCTTCGGATGAAGTCTATAGATTTTGAATCTGAGGGATAGCCAGACCCAAAATCCCCGTACTTGCGATGCAAGCCTGTAACAATGCGCTCCCTCTCCTCCTTGGCAATAATTGATGCAGCAGACACAATCGGGAACTTTGAATCTGCTTTATGTTCCGAAATGACTTCACAACCGAGAGCTGCGAGTCCACTCCTGCTTCCAATACTGTGCCCAAATCTCTCTGCTTTTACATCAGCTGCATCGAGAAAGGCAGTTTTTGGACGAAGTATTGAGAGCACTGAAACAAACTGCTGAACCTCGATCTCGTTGAGAGAGATGCCTTTGCCTCTCAAACCGTCAATTTCAGCCGCTGTCACCGTTCTAATCTCAATCTTATCAACAAGTCCAGTAACCACTTTTGCCAACATGCCTCTACGCTTCGAAGTAAGTGCCTTGGAGTCCTTTACTCCACTGGCTTCAAGCTCTGGCAGTCGAGCGTTCTGGATTAAAACACCAGCAACAACAAGGGGTCCTATCATTGGACCTCGACCTGCCTCATCAACCCCGGCGACGCCTTCCAAGATTTTCCCCGTGCTGCTCATGTCTTGTGACCATTCAATCTTGCTTATTATACTCTCGACTGCCCAATGTGAAATTGAAAAATGGTGGGGCGAGTGGGATTCGAACCCACGATCGACGAGTATCTTCTACGACGACAGTCAGCGTTTGACCCCGCTATTCAGACGCGAAATGCATCTAGATCTGGAGCCCGTCGCCATCCCGGACTAGGCCACCGCCCCGGAAACGAGGGGCAGGATGCGGGTACGAGTTAAGAACCTTTCGTCAATTAGGTTCCGTTTGCTTTCTTCCTTTTGTCAAAATTGCTGATTTAACTACCACCTTTCAGCTGTACACAGTCTATTATACAGACTATTTCACTGCTATTTTGAATGGCGTGGCACTATGGTTTGTGGCCTTTGATGCAGTTGTGGCTGCAGCACTCTGGGGGTCAATTAGCACACTCACTGTGCTAGGAGTTTTGCATGTCAAAAGAAGAATTGAGCTTCCTTTACATAGATTGAGAAGAGTCGGTACGAGTAAAGAGGCTAGTTTATAGATTATGCCTTAATCGAATGGAAAACAAGCTATTTTCATGACCCAAGTAATAAAGACCACTCAAAAATCCTATTCCATGACCCTTTTGTTAGCAGATTATTAGCAATTCCTGACTTATCGAATGTACAACTCGCCTATCAGAAGTTAACGTTCACAGAACGCGAACAGCTCCATGTAGGTGAGCAAAACAATGAAAACAGCACATCCAGGCCGACCATTCAGCCCCGAACCTTGGTAGTAAGCAAATCTATTTGATTTGTCTATTGAACCAAATAGGGACTGCTTGCATACTGCACTTTTCGTTGGAATGAAAGTTCCCATTTCAGGCATGGATAATCTAATATTCGACCCAAAGTCTGGATTGGGAAGAGTGTGCAGCTGGTTGAAAGAGTGGACTAGGTTCACAAGCCTACCTGTCTATAGTAGTTCAGGAGAGAAGAGTGAACTAGTAGTATCGAGCAACGGAATTCTGATAAAGTCCATCTCTGGTGAAGTAATCCATGCCAGTCTATCGGATGAGTACTTCTTTGTAGACTCGTCAATCGTTGTGGGAAAGGATGGCAGAAGCCAAGTTGAACAACTTGATCAAAGAATAGAAGTATCACTCAGACCAAATCTTGTAACACGAAAACGTTATTCACGAGGGATGGGGCAAATGCCTGATCCATTTTGGCCTCCTGCTACCCAAGGATGGTATGGGAGGATCCTTGGTGGCAAAGATGAGGCAACTTTTACAATCCAACCAGTGAGGAACAGTCAGGATTATTGGCTGACAATTTCTGATACTAGCACAGATACGATATACGAGAGTCATATGATTCGAAATTACGAGAGCGGAGTTCTGGAACTGCAGGAGGAGTGGGAGCTCAATGATTCAATGAATAGATACTTCGGTCAAGTAGATCCACAGAGAGCAAGAGAGAATGCACTACAGATGCTCAAAGGCCCGCCGCCTCCTTGGGATGAGATTGTTGAGCTGACGAAGGGTGTAGTAATACCTGATTTACAGATTGGCAACGACATGCAAGAGTCATTAGAGCCCTTGGTCCCTCTGTCCTTTCCCTCAGATGTGCGCGAGGAACTTATGGCCTTTCTCGCGTGGATTACGAAGAGAGAGACTCCAAAGGATGATCCTGTCGACTTCTTTGCAGGACTAAACGCTACTCCCACTCTAAGAACGCTCATTATGGGACACATTCAATGCCTAATCGATGGCATAGAACCTCCACAATATGTTAGACTCATGAATTTAGCTGAGAGAAGGCAATTGGACCTCCCAGATCGACCATCACCTACACTTGCAGAGAAGACTCCTTGGTTGATGTTCTGGGCAAAGGTGGATTCAATGTTTCCGAGTTGGTATGTCCGCGTTGGGAAATTCCTTGTCGACCTCAATCAATCCGACGAGGTTACCAATTCGTTACCTGTTAGCAGGTCAGCAGCTAAACGCAGCACTAAGGCATGGATAAATCGCTTTGCTCTATTATGTTCGGGCGTACAGCTCCGCGCACACATCAAGACACATGCCATTGGCCTTCATACACTTGCGTATTTTGGCTCTGCGCATAGATGGCCCCATAGACACATGGTCTGGATTACAAGACTGGGAGAATTGGGAGAGAATCCCCCCTACCTCCAGATTATGCAAATGCCGCCTCGCTCTGCAGAGAGAGTACGAAGAGTACTTCCCAATGTAATGGAAGTTGCTTGGTCCGCACGGAATGTGAATCATGGTCTCTTCGACTCCAGTAAGGGATGGAAGACTTCCACAGATAAGATTCTGAACTCCATTCCAAGAAAGGTTACTATACGCAAGCTTAGGTCACGTTATGGAAAATGGAAAGGAACACAAATCCATCAAATCAATCATGATGAAGCCAAGGTACTTGACGTCGCTGCTAGATCAATCTACTTGGCTGACCTTGAGGATAGGAGACTCATGGATTACTGGGGATTGACTCGAGCTAAAATCCGGTCAGTTCTGACACAGTTAAGGGATAAGGAAATAGTGAATCTGGTCTATCAGCCAGATGAACCCAGTCTTGTTTCGTTATTTACTATTGTTCAAGGACCATCGGGTAGTGTCTATCCTCTAGCAAATGCGTTCTTGGAACATACTCCCATTTCATTGGCTATGATTGATGATGAAGGAAAGAAGCTGATTATATTCTCCAGATTGCCCAACGAGAATGCTCATCATCTCTTGTCTGCACTACCTTCGAGAGGGCAAGAAGAGGAGCTGACAATTCGGTGCCTCCAGCCTAGGACTCTGTGGAATTATACTAGAACTCTGTATCAGCGATTGTTGAAAGACAATGGGACTTGGGATGAAGATGTAAGCGGTTTTCTCTCACAGGTTAGGTCGATGAAAAGGACCTTGTCAGAGGACAATGTTTAAAACCCAAAGCTCCAGACCACTGAAATTGATGGCGGCCATAGGCGCCGGGGTCCATCCGATCCCGTTCCGATCTCGGAAATTAAGCCCGGTGTCGTTGCAGGAGATGTGCGCTGCGCGAGCGCGTGACAGGCCTGCAAGCTGCCACATTCTCCTTATTCCAAGACCATCAAGAAGAGTGAAACATACGCAATCCTATGCCCAATAGGTAATGGTTAAAGGAGAACTCGAGTTTTTCGAGATGATACAAAATGCAGTTTCCCGGTTTAGAAGGCGATTATACAGGACTCATCAATATTGTATTCTTGGTGTTCATAATCATGATGAGCCTCTATGGTGCAAGGATTCAGATGTGGCAGTGGCTCAAGCAGATAGAGGCGGGCTTAATCGAGCTTGAACATATGAAGAAAGAGTCGACACAGAGATCGATAGAAACCTTCAAGAAATTCGGTAGACCTGAGGAAGAGGTCGAAAAAGAGCTTGCTCGTTGGTTGGACTACTTCACAATAATGCCTGTGGATTTGGATCCGGCCGGGGTCCTGAAAAGGTTGGACCATCTTTTGGATGAGCGTAGAGACCGCTTCCAGGAGTTCGTTTCGGAACTTGCTCCCGAGGGAGCCCTCTTCGAACATCAGTCATTGGAGAACACCCTTGAAGTGACTCAAGTTCTTGACCTGATTTTCCGTATCGTCCGACACTTCTACCTGATTGGTAAGAAGACAGGTAGTCAAATAATGATCATGCAGATTCATATGCAGCTGCCCGATATCATGAAACTTGCCAAGGCATACTTTGATGCCCTCGATGCTTTTGCCGAAGGGAAGCCTATTGGCGATGGTATTGGACCTTTGGTTGTGACACGCTTCGCTAGGGAGTATGGTGGGACTCCTGAGAAATATGTCCATGAGATAAGCAAAGAAGTCGGATATTATCCCATTGAAGTCGAGGGACGTACTGTCTATGCACTCAGGGCCACTGGTCCTGGGGGTACAGTAGGCAAACCAGGCTTTGCTGTCAAGAAGCTCGTAGATGATAACAAAGGTAAGATTGCAAGAATCATCACAATTGATGCGGCTTTGAAACTCGAGGGGGAGGACATGGGACGTGTTTCAGAGGGAACTGGTGCAGCCATAGGCGATCCAGGCCCTGAGAAATATGCGATGGAACAGACTGCCACGGAGAACGACATTGGCATTGAGGCCATTGTCATCAAGGAGGATGAGGCTGCTGCGGTAGGTGTTATGGACAAGAAGATTCTTGATGCGGTGCCTGATGTCATTGATAGAATCAGGACATCTATTCTGAAAAGAACAAAACCGGGGGACAAGATCATCCTCGCGGGCATCGGAAACACTATTGGAATAGGACTCTGAGGTGATCAAAATGGGGTTAGTCAGCAAGTTTCTTGGAATCATCATCGCGGTATCTGGAATAGCAATCCTGTTCTTTGGATCGTCAGACCCCGTCTGGTCCTTTGGATACTATATACTAGGACTCATACTGATGTCTGTCGGACTCACACTTGTCACTTCGAGACAAGACGCTAAGGATAAGAAACCGCCGCCGCCTACTGTCACTGAGATAAGATGCGATAATCCAGAGTGTACGTTCAAGGAGATTAGAGACTTCCAGAAAGGAGACTATATCCTAAAGCCAATGGATGCCCAATGTCCGAAATGTCAGAGTTCGATGACGATTCATGGAGTATATGTTGTTAGGGAAGAGGAGCCTGAATAGAAGGCTCATCCCTCCTTACGATTTGTGAGTATGATTGGATTATTATCGGAAACAAAGACAGTATGCTCGGACACACTCACTGGTCGGTTTCCCTTCTCTACAAGCATTGGATGGCCTATGATGGCTTTAGACTTGAGCAGCTGTTTGAACTCATCTAGGAGACTCACATTCGGATTGGACGATTTCACCCAACGTGTTGTGAAAGGGAATGGGCCGTACTTCTTCCTAAGATATACTCTAAGCTTCTCATTAGTCCCTTCCAGAGGCTCGTCAATGCTGGAATTGGTGAAAATGTAGACGAAGTCAGTGCCAAATACCTCGCCGGACCCGCTTGTCGCATATGGCTCGATAGCATAGTATTCACCCTCCTCAATCCTTTCTCGACTTCGGGTTTTAGTGTTAGGAAGCGTCTTTCCTGCGTGGAGCTTGAAACGCTGTATGTTATGGCCTGTGAGGTTCTTGACTGATCTTAGCCCGTAGGCCTTGATGACCTTCTCAATCGACTTCCCAACCTCACCGAGTTCAACACCAGGTTTCATTAGATCAAGTGTTTCGTGGAGGGCGTCATCAGTAGCTGCAATAAATCCCTCAAGAGACCCATCCATATCCTTAGTCAGTGCAGTGTCTACAATATATCCGTCAACATGGACACCTACATCAATCTTGACCAGTCCAAAGGAGGGGAGAGTTGTTTTATCATCCCAAGGTGAGGTGCGATGGGCAGCGATATGATCGATGCAAATATTGCATGGGAACGCAGGACGACCGCCATACTCTACTATCTTCTTTTCAGCAATTGTACAGAGCTTAATGACTCTAGTCTTAGGAACTGCTATCTGACTTACTTCATCGAGTACACGAGCTGCAATCTTCCCGGCCTTTACATAGGCAGGATTTGCACTGGTCGCCATGATACATCCAAAAATAGCGTGGAGTGTCGGTTCTTAAGAGATTTCATACACGCCTTCAGATCGGCTCAATCAAGCAGCGTCGTCACTATAGCACCGCTTTCTCCGATGAACAGACTGTGCTCAAACTGTGATACCATGCCCCCCTTCCCCTCAATGAGTACAGGATAACTCCTGATTGCACCGGCTTTGAGAAGAGCATGAAGTGCTGCGGTCACATCGATTCGAGAACTACTTAGCCATCTTGCTGCCCAAGGAAGAGTGCCAAACTTTCGACGAGCGGCATTTCGAACTTGGCTTGTTAGTCGATCCAGCTTTTTCTTATTACTAAGTACGTTTGCAAAGATATAGGATTCTGGTGATGATCTCACAGTGCCATTGCCGTCCGTTGCAAACGGTTCTACTGCGTAAGTTTCGCCAAGATTCATCTTGGGACCTCTGCGTGTTCCGACATTAGGAACGTTTGTTCCTGCATGTAGATTCCACTGTTTGAGTTGATGACCTGATAGTTGATGAACTGGACGTAGGCCGTGCTTCTTGATGGTTCGTTCAATTGCCGCACCGACCTCGCCCACTCGCACTCCTGGATGGATCACTTCAATCGCTGCGTCCAGAGCAGAACTTGCTGAGGCAATGAAGTTTTCATAAGAACCATCTAGATCAACCGTGACAGCAGTATCTGAAAGATATCCATTTACGTGGGCTCCAATATCTACCTTGACAAGACCCTTGCTTGGAAACACCCTCTTGTCATGGTGAGGACTTGTATAGTGTGCAGCTTCTTCATTTAGAGAAACATTGCAGGGAAATGCCAATCCTCCTCCGTACTCGAGTATCTTCTTTTCAGCAAGGGTGCATATTCTCAGGAACTTAACTCCGGGCTTGACTTGAGAACTTACTTCTTTTAGGACCCTTGCTGCAATCTGACCTGCTTTGACGAAATCAGGATGAGGAGATGTCATTGTTACTTGAAAAAGCTGTAGACCGTAATCTTAAGGAGTTCTATACGTGAGCTTCTCCATTATGAGCAATAGTGCAGAACATGCGAACAACAGAAGTGACTAATTTAAGATGGCACTGTTATCCTAGGTTGCAAGAAGTCATCATCAGGAGAAAGAAGAGATGAAAGTCACGTATCTTGACCCACATCTTCTGACCCATAATTAGAGCAGCAATTGGGACAACCACTATGATCAGAATCCCGAGCTTTCGCCTTCTAATACTCTGAATTATGTCATCACCGGCATTGAGAGAAAGGGGCCGATGCCTGTGTCCCATACCACTAACTCCCAGCATCACAGCATCAGAAATGCATCTGGCTCCACTGAGTTGTCTCGTGCTGGGCATATTGGCATCGACCGACCTGTCAATGTACGAAGTCTGGGTGACCCACATCTCATCTGAGGAAACATCCCCATCATGCGAGTCCGTTATGACTCGTCCAAATGGTATTTGACAGGCATTGTCCAGGCTGTAACCCATTCCTTGCGCAACACCTCACAGGCATTGCCTCTGTGTGCCCTCGTGAATGGGCAATTTCTCCTGAACATGTAGAAATCAGAAGCAATCGTTATTAGCCTTGTTAATTGGCGCGAATGGCTGAAAAGGAGCGGTGAGCCGAGTCTACGAGGGCGCTAACGACACCTTCAAATACGCAGCAGTCCAGAACAACTATGTAAAGAGCCACCTAGAAGGAATCGGGTGGGCTTTACTATCATCATATCATCATATCACAAGCCACGGCTCGAACTCCTAGAGAGAGGTGCCGTCGCGCGTCATAAGACGTTTATCAATCACAAAATCATCATAATCATCTAATCATCATTACACAAGAAGGGCATGAGAAAAAGCCGACTCGGCGGGTCCATTTGTAGTTGAACATGAAAAGGTTGGAGATAGGTACTAGTTCCTTGATGATGCGCGAAAGGAGTGCCTCTCGACATGGGAGGCAGAGTACGAGGCAGTATGACATAGGAGATACCATCATTGGGAACAGATTTCGATTCAAGTACTGCAAAATACGTCATAAGAGCAAAGATTGACATCGAGGGTGTAGTAGATAAGCCAGATGTAGTGGGAGCAGTATTCGGGCAGACAGAGGGCCTTTTGGGTGAGGACCTGGACCTGCGGGAGTTACAGCGAACAGGCAGAATCGGCAGAATTCAGATTGCCATCAAGTCACAAGGCGGAAACAGCCGAGGTGAGATAGTCATTCCAGTTTCTCTAAATAAGACTGCTACAGCAATTCTTGCCGCATCACTGGAAACCGTAGACAGAGTAGGGCCTTGCGCAGCAAAGGTCACTCTAGAGAAAGTCGAAGACATCCGAGGCGCAAAACGGCGAAAGGTTGTCAGCAGGGCAATCAGCATTTTGAAGGGATGGGAAGAAGACATTGCACCAGGAGCTTCCGAAATCACCACGGCAGTTACTAGGGGAAGAAAGGGTGGCATTGCCAAATTTGGCCCAGATAATCTGCCAGCTGGCCCAGAACTTGCTAAGAGCAAAGACATAATCATTGTCGAAGGAAGAGCTGATATCATAAATCTCATGAAATGTGGGATCAACAATACCGTCGCGGTGGAAGGAACTCATATTCCAAAGAGCATTGCAGAGCTAACGAGAAAACGTGGTAAGAAAATCATCGCGTTTCTCGATGGTGACAGAGGTGGAGACCTGATTCTGCGAGAGTTGATGCAAGTTGCCAAAATCGACTACATAGCAAGAGCCCCCGAAGGGAAAGAAGTGGAGGAACTCACCCGACGAGAAGTCCTGCAAGCTTTACAGACACAGATTCCAGCAGACCAGGCATTAGCCCTTGTCAGCGAGAGGAAGCCTGTTGAAAGGAGAAAGCCACCGGTCAGAAAGACGAAAAGAGAACCAAGGACTAGGCGAGATGACCGCAGACCCAGCGAGGAATTTGACAGACCGAGCTACCGAGAGCCAAGGAAAGGGATGGCGCCGCAAAGACCCCCACTTGAGGTTGATGATGCATATCTCAGTAAGATAGACGAGATAAGAGAGACATTCAAGGCAGTAATCTTTGATGCAGAGAAGAAAGTAGTTGCAGAATGCGGTGTTGCAGAACTAGCCAAAACCCTTGAGGGGATTGATGATGCACATGCCATTGTATTCGACGGGGTAGTGACCCAGCGTCTTGCTGATCTAGCTTCCACGAAAAAGATCAAGCTTCTCGTTGGAGCTGCTGTAGCTGATCTCGATAAACGCCCGCGGGACCTTCAAATAGCCACATTTGATGACCTGACGCAATAGTAATACTCACTGTTATCATTTGCATCTAGGACGGTAGCAGGAGAAACTTGAGGCTCAACGAAGACATGGCCATACTTGAGGACATCAGCTCGACTAAGGAAGTTCTAACGCCAGATGACCCATTTCAGAGAATCGTTGGCCAAGAGCATGCTGTAACACTCGTCCGTTCTGCAGTAAAGCAACGGAGGCATGTATTGCTCTGTGGAGTGCCCGGCGTGGGAAAATCGATGCTTGCCAAGGCAGCCGCTACACTTCTTCCAGAGCCTAAGGAACAGATCACTCTGCGGCACAATCCCTTACATCCTAATCGTCCTGAAGTTGTTCTTGAGCATCTTGACACGGACCAAGGACAACAAGAAGCACCCATAGTACTAGACTCGGTCTATTTCAGACCAGATAATTTGCCATTTGATGTTGCGGTCAAGATGGGGTATCGTTGCTCAAGATGTGGAAGTCTTTCTCTGCCCAGCCAGAGTGTCTGTATGGAGTGCGAAGCCACAAAACGGTATGAGTGGATTATAGGAGAAACAGACAATACATCTTTCTCCGGGCTCTTTCGAACCTTGGAGCTGATTGGCGAACCTGCGTTAACGACTGTTTCGCGACCAGAATCATTCAATGGCGTACCTGTCTCTGCCACATATGAGAGATCTCAGGATGACACAATTCTGGTTCGATATGTACATAACACATCAGAACCACAGACCTCCCGAGGGGAGTTTCCGGATCATGTCTTGGTTTCACGCACATCCAGACGGTTCGTAAGAGCTAGCGGAGCTAGTCCTGTGGAGTTGCTTGGTGATGTTGAACATGATCCATATGGAAGTGCCGACTCATTGGGGACAGCACCATATCTCAGAGTGGTACCAGGAGCGATTCATGAGGCTCATGAAGGAATCCTCTATCTTGATGAGATTGCAGCCCTGGGTCCCTATCAGAAACATCTACTCACGGCGATGCAAGATGGCACATTTCCAATTGCTGGGCGGAATCCCCATAGCTCTGGAGCTGCTGTCCGTGTGGATGATGTGCCCTGTAAGTTCGTCTTGTTTGGAGCATGTAATGTAGAAGATTTGCACAAGATACTGGGTCCTCTCAGATCTAGAATACGAGGTTATGGCTATGAGATTCTTCTTGACTCTTGGATGACCAAGACTTCTGAAACTGTGAGAGATACCGTGAGGTTCATTGCTCAGACAGTGAGAGAGGATGGTAGAATACCTCATCTGGACAGAGAGGCAATCTTCTCGGTCCTCAAGATAGCAGAAACGATGGCTTTTCAGTTGGATGGAGCGCGAAATGCCTTGACTCTAAGACTTCGCGAGCTTGGTGGCCTGATACGAGTAGCGGGGGACTTGGCGGTCCAGGAATCTGCAGAGAACGTGAAATCATCACATATCGAGAAAGCCAAATCATTGTCCAAAGGTATAGAGGGGAACGATTCCCGTTCAATTGGTCAGAAGAGCAATATGCCTCAGAGCAACTACGGAGACTATTTCTTCTAAGACAGATGTTCGTTTGATGGTGTCACCTTGAAGGTATTGAAACGCAACTTGAAAGAGGGAAAGATCACCCTCAAGATAGAAGTCCTTGATGATCTCTGGCATCTGTATAATCTAGTCAGTCCTGGTGATACCGTTGTTTCTAGAACAACGCGTAGGGTCAAAGTCGGTGATGATGATGCCAGAAAACAGGATAGCGTTCGAAAGCCCATGACACTGGTTTTGAAGATTGATGATGTCATGTTTCATGCATTTTCCAATCGTGTGCGGTTAAAGGGTGTCATTCTAGAAGGCCCCGGAGATTTGGTCAACATTGGATCATACCATACATTCAATGTAGAACAAGGAAGCACTCTGACGATAATTAAAGAGCATTGGCCCAATTTCATGCTGGAACGAATAAAGGAAGCCGAAAAGACAGGCCAGAGTTCAGTATGCCTACTGGTGACAATTGAGGATGGTATTGCCGAGCTGTTTCTCGTGGCAGATTTTGGTATACGAGAGGCTGTTCGTGTGCGAACAAGCATTTCTAGAAAGCGTAGTGATCAAAAGGCGTATGACGCCACTATGCGCGACTTCTTTTCAAGCGTGGGCGTTGCTATCCGTTCCCAACTAGAACAGAATGAGATTGCGATAATCCTAATTGTGGGACCTGGCTTCGTCAAAGACCACTTCAGTGAGTTCTTACGAGGTATGAAGATTAAAGAACTTCCGCCGGTGGTAGTTGAAAGCTCAAACTCGATAGGTTATCCTGGTGCAAAAGAGATTCTCTTCAGGGGTGTGATTTCAAAGGCTATAGAGGGACTGAAACTTGAGGTTGAGACCCAACTAATAGAGGGGCTGATAGAACACATAGCAAAGGGGGACGGTCTAGGAGCTTATGGTGATAAAGAGGTCAAGGCTGCAGTTGATTACGGAGCGGTGGAGCATCTCCTGATAACAGACAAGAAACTACGGGAAGGTGACCATGACCAACGACGGTGGATGGATAATCTGATACGAAACACAGAGAAAACACGCGGTCAATTCCACATTGTGTCCACAGACCATCCAGCGGGTGACCAGCTCCAGAATCTTGGAGGTTTTGGTGCCATCTTGAGATTCAGGATTGACCAATCATAGAGGGTCGAAGAGCGTCTGAAGACGGTCCCAAGATGGGTATTCGTATGCAATTCCTATCTCCAGTAAGTCACCATCTTTGACTGATGTCCTAAGGTCCTCTGCGATTTCTGCGAGTATCCACCCTGCAATCTCAATCCTCCTTCTAGGCAAGTCGATATTCATTTGATTCGATGGAACATTGAATTGTGATTCTAGGACTTTACTAATCTGGGTCAGAATCTTTCCATCAAGCTCTTCTCCAAAAGGAGCTCTGATGACTCCGAGTATCAACAGCGGCTCATCATCTGCACGTTCTTCAAACTCCCTTACTGTTCGCTCAAGACGGCGTTCGAGACGGTTTCGCATCTGTATTGCATCCTTGAAGTGTGCTGAGCAGTAGTGTACTGAAATTGATTCGAGCTCCCTTGCCGACCATGTAATGAGTTCATTAGCTACTTCTGCACTCCCTGCGATAGATGCAGAACCCATGTTTTTCAGTCGTAGCCCAAGAGAACTGAGAGAAGAAAAATTAGTTTCGCTACTCTCAAGTTCATTGATGTTTAGGAATGAAACTCCTATATCTTCGGCTCTCCTAGCTGTCTTCTTTAGTGATTTGATCTCACCGGGAATGGCAGGGATTTCAATACCTACATCCATTCCAAGACTAACAGCTGTTTCTATTGCAGACCAGTTGTCGGTCATGGGATGGAATCTAATCTCGTCCAGACCTGTCTTATGCAGATTCTCGATAGACTGTGTATCCGCATCTGACTGTGAAGTGTAGAGATGAAGATGGAAATCATAACCCTGAGAGTCCTTGAGAAGTGAGATGAACCCAAGAGTTCTTTCGAGGCGACAAAGGGGGTCACCTCCACTGAGACCGGCTCCCTCAGCACCTATCGCGTCCAACTCTTCGAGGATGTCGTCATCGTTGTGCACGGGCATTTCATCGGCAAACACAACATCATTTCCTGCCTTGTCCTGTGACAAGGGACAGTAGAAGCAAGCGCTTTCGCATACGCCTGTGACAAAAAGGACCATCTTTGAACCCACAGCACACATCTTGCAGCCGGCTGGCATCTGTCCCACAAGCAACGAGTTCCCCTTGGTCTTGTGAACTGAGCGCATCAATGCAGCACCTCTACTTCCCTCTTCGCCCTATTGTTCTTCGTATTGCAGGATCGCTGTCCTGCAGACTCTTAGCTACCGTTTCGAAGCTCTCATCCTCAGAAAGAGGTCTAGTGAGGTATACTCCAGTCCTGCCAACATCTTCACGTCTCTTCAGTACTCGCACGCGTTCTTGAGCAATTGCGATACCTACTCCAATCCTTTTTGCAACTTCATGTTCATAGCCAATGACTCCATGCTCCATATGACCAATGTCTGTAGGATCTATCAAAACCAGTCGCTTGTCAACACCTGGTACACGGACTTCATTACGAATTTGATCGAGGTTCACCTGCCCACCCCACCGATAGAACTCTTCTTCTCTTGGCATGAGCTTGAAGAGTGGAAAAGTCACGACCACGTCGTTGTCTAGATGAATGTGACCCTTGATTACAGTAGAAGGCGTTGCCTGCACTAATTCTCTATGGACTCCTCTCCCGACACTGACCTCTATTCTGTAGCTAGATACAGGATAGGGAACGATGACGTCTATATCCGATGACTTGTGTATATCTCCACGTGCAATAGAGCCATAGACAAACGACCTCATGCCTGCATCATCAAGCCTTCCCATAATCTCCGCCGCTTTGCTTCTTAGCGACCTTAACAGACTCCAGTGATTGTCATCATAGACAACCTGTCGAGTCTCATGCAGGGTTTCAGGTCGCTTTGTCATCTTACTCAGCTCTTAGGTCTTCAAGCATTGAGCATACTTTGCACATCTTCGATGAGCTTGGATCTCCACATGTTTCACAGGTCTTGAAACTCGGTAGTGCAGTATTCTGTTCAAATGCCTCAGCTATTGATTCGGATGAACGTAGAATTGCCAAGAGTGTACCTGGACGTTTGTGCTCCATACGGTTCAGAAACTCACGAATATCGTTACGATAGGCCTCAGCAGCATATGGACAAGGAGCATCGTGATATGGAAGCAGGAGATGATGGGTATAAGCAACGATGTCTCTCTCGGATATTTCCTTGATGGGCTTGACACGTGGAACGAGCCCCCCAATCGGATTCTCTCGCGTTCTGTTTGTTCGGACTATCCTGCGGCTGTCGCCACGCATCATGTTCATCATGATTGTCTGTGCCTCGTCATCCAGATTGTGTCCAGTCGCAACAACATCAGCTGCTAGGTCCTTCGCCGCTGTGTTTATAGCTCTTCTTCTCAGAACTCCGCAGTATGAACATGCACCCAATGAGGTTTCGCCACGCGCAGTAACAATCTCATCGAGCGATTGACCAAAGAAGCTTGAGAAGTTCCGCACTTCAAGGTCTAGACCCAGATTGGCTGTTAGATGTCTAGCTGCCTCAAGAGCTTTGTCGCGGTAGCCTTCTATTCCCTCATCAATTATGAGGGGGATTAGCTCCACATTTGGAAAATCCTGTTCGATTCGGAATAGGACCTCTAATAGAACAGCACTGTCCTTGCCACCCGAGAGAGCAATTGCTATTCGATCGTCTTCATGGAGCATCTTCTCTCGGTTTATAGTTCGTCGTACTCTTTGTAGTGTGGTAGATACTAGACAGGCTTGGCAAAGCCTCTCTGCGGTATACCTCCTCAGATACACTGCGGGTTTCCCGCACTTCGAGCACTCAACAGACATAGAATGTGTACTCCAAGCGGACTGTGACAGAGATCGCAGTTAAAGACTCTCATCTAGATGCAGGCAGCTATTTCTCCATCTGTTGAATAAGTTCATCTATCTCCTGGAAAGTGATTCTGGTGAGCCTTCGGACATGAAATTGACTGATATGCGCGTGGAGGCCATCTAACACATCATCTAAACAGGAGGGGATCCGTGTTGGCTTGGCGAATCATAAGTAGATACAATTCAGACCTTAGCTCGTTCAGGTTTCTTCGTTGTTTCTTCCTTGTTTTCTTCCGCTACGTGGAGATTGGTGGCTTGAATAGCAGCTTTTGAAACCCTGAAGTTAGTTGCATACGCTATATCGTCCACTGTCTTGTGCCATTCTGCGGGTGAGAGAGCACTATGTATCTCTCTGAGGGCTTCACCTAGCCGCTCAACACGAGCAAGGCACTCCACTCGGTCATTAGAGAGACGTTTCTCATCAAAGAACACTAGGGCGTGGCCCTTAAGAGCCTCCCAATCGATATCGGAACTAGATTGAAGGAGAAGCTTCAGTCTTGCGAGTGGTTCAGTCCAAGAACCAGGGAGAAACATGGTGAGATAGTCGGTGAGTGCCTTACGGGCCTTCTCACGGACATTCTGCATTGTGCCAATCTGTGCGGTAATCATATTGCATCGATGAATTGTCCAGATGGCCCCTTTTTAGGTCCCACATTTGAGGTCTCATCAAGATTAGCCGATTTGGGCTATCAGAATAGCCCCTTACCCAAGACCAGACTGAGAATTATACTGCCAAGGAGAATGGTCAGAGAGATGATTCGCGCAGGCCACATGACATACTTGATCTTCTTCTCATCATTAGTGACAAGACTCAGCGCGTTACTCAATATCTTGTCTCCGTCAAATGCAGGTATTGGAAGAAGATTGAGTAATCCAATGGAAACGAGAATGATCCACAGCCATACAAGAATCTGCTGAATGTGAAATACAGTAAGCGGAGTGAGTATCAGGTCCCAGCCGGGCTTTGGTTCCCAAAAGTCTGCACCAAAGATTCCGATATAACCAAGCGTTCCATTGGTAGGATTTTCCCCGAGCACTATCGTCGTACCGTTTGTTAACGGGTTTGTGGTATATATTGTAAGTAATGACCCAGATGTTGTATTTTTCATGAATAAGTCGACATCACCCCATGTGTCTATCTCTGTTTCATTGAGCTTGACAATGACGTCACCAATTTGTAGAGCTGCAGCCCCGGGTGAGCCTGCCTGTGTGTCATAGATGTACGCACCGTTTGGTGAGTTATAGGCAATTGACGCTATTGGATTGAAATTAGCTATCAGTACAAAGACAATGAGCCCAGTGATTAAATTGGCAAAGGACCCTGCGGCTAGCATGCGCATCCTTGACTTTGGCTCAACTTGATTGAACGATTCTTCATCAGGCTCAACAAATCCTCCAAAGATTACGTAGAAGAAAAGGAGGCCTGAACTCTTAATCGGAATATCTTCACGAGATGAGGCGAGTCCGTGTGCAAATTCATGGGTGATGAGGGTCACTGCGAGACCGATTAGCATGTATATCAATGGAAGACCTGTGATTGTGACCCCAGGAATGATTGGCACAACTCCACCGGCCTTTGCTGGTTGAGTGAAAAACTTGAGAAAATTATCAGCAAAGACGTAGAAACCGAAAATCATTCCTCCGAAGCCCACAATGATCCCTAAGTTCCAGAAGGCACGAGGGAACTTCTTTCCCCACCTAGTAAGGAATGCATTCAATCGTTCTGTCTTGATGAGGAGGAAGAAAGGTGTGCTTGCCTCAACCCCCTTCTCGTTGAGCTTCTCAAAGCCGATAAACTGAGCGAGGACATAGACGAGAATCCAAATGCCTGCTGCAATTGCTAGAAAGATGAGAGGGTCCATGCTGTTCAAGTCTCTTGCGGTGGTTCTTTGGGTCAGGAAGAGTGCATGTTATAATGATTGTGTCCTAGGCCAACAATCATCAAGTTGACCTGAGGGCATGTTTTCCCTAGGTTCAACCGCAATCCTCATAAAGTGATTCACTCTGGCTACGCCGCCGTACAGGCCTAGGACCACCTAGTATAGTTTCAAGGTAGGCGAACAGTTAGTTGCCATTCAAACTAGTAATTTCCGACCCCGAAGAAGGAAAGGCCATCCAATACGAACTGGATGATGCCAAGACCAACGCACTGGTTGGCAGAAATGTAGGTGATATAGTGGAAGGCGATGTACTCGGTCTACCCGGGTACAAGTTCAAGATAACTGGTGGGAGTGACGCATCAGGCTTCCCAATACGCCCGGATGTACATGGTAGTGGGAAGAAGAGAATCTTGATCAGGGGTCCACCAGGGTTCAGGTCTAAGAGAAAGGGGATAGCAAAGAGGAAGACTGTTCGAGGGAGAGAGCTTAGCTCCAACATATCTCAGGTCAACTTGAGGATTGAGGAGAAGGGAAGCACCCCACTTGAAGAGCTGGTAATGAAGGTCGCATAGCAGGCGTTCCTGTGGATCCAACCACAGACTTTAAACATCCTTCAGACGCCTCAGAGGATAGTAAGACCAGGACATTTGGAAGTGATGATTAGGTGTATGAAGGACAATCCGAGATAAGCATTGGTACATTGGGTCACGTCGACCATGGAAAGACGACCCTTGTAGAGTACCTCACTGGAGAGTGGACAGACCGTCATTCGGATGAAGTACGAAGGGGAATCTCAATCAGACTTGGCTATGCGGCGACCACTCTGATGAAGTGTACAAATTGTCCTGAGCCGGAAGCATTCACAACTTCCCATTTAGCAAAGGATGGAAAGTGTCCGAAGTGTGAAGGAAAACTGGAATCGCTCCGCGAGATATCTTTTGTAGACAGTCCTGGTCACGAGTCCTTGATGGCAACCTGTCTAAGTGGGGCAAGCCTCATGGATGGTGCGATTCTTGTGATTGCGGCTAATGAGCCCTGTCCAATGCCACAGACTTCTGAACACCTCCGTGCACTAGAGATAATTGGCGTCGATAAGATAATCATAGTTCAAAACAAGATTGAGCTGGTATCAAAGGAAGAGGCTCTAAATCATTACAGACAAATCAAGGCATTTGTCAAGGGTACGACAGCTGAGAACGCACCAATAGTTCCTGTGTCTGCCGTGTTTGGAGCAAACACAGACCTGTTGATTCAGAAGATTCAGGAAGTGATTCCAACTCCGGAGAGAAATGCAGACGCGGTCCCGAAGATGTTTGTGGCCAGGTCGTTTGACATCAATAAACCAGGTAGTCTACCAGACCAGCTAAGAGGTGGTGTAGTCGGAGGGTCTATTATCAGGGGCGTTTTGAGGATTGGAGATGAGATAGAGATAGCACCGGGTTCTCGCGGGGACAAAGGATTCGAACCGATTCGAGCGAAAATTACTAGTCTGCTCTCAGGAAGTGGCAATGAACTGACTGAGGCGCGTCCTGGCGGGTTGATAGGTGTAGGAACCGCTCTCGACCCAGCATCCACTCGTGCCGACAGACTTGTAGGAAATGTTGTTGGCAGAGCTGGCAAGATGCCAAAGATCATTGACAAACTCATGGTCGAGCCAATTCTGATGGAGAGAGTAGTGGGAATGGAGGCTGAGAAAGAGGTAGGGAATCTCAGACACAATGAACCACTCATGCTTGTAGTTGGTACTGCAGCTACTGTGGGCGTGATTACAAGACTTCATGGCAAAGAGATTGAACTTGAACTGAAGAGACCCGTTGCTGTGGAGAAGGGACAACGGATTGCTATCGGACGCAGAGTCGAGAACAAATGGCGACTCATTGGGCATGCCGAAACTTGAGAAGTTCGTGAGAAACGTGACCATTCTTGTCGTGGTTGATACCAATTTCCTCACCATACCCTACCAGTTCAACATAGATATCTTCTCGGAATCTAAGATGATTCTGGAGCAACGTGTCGACTTTGTGATTCTTAGCTCCGTAATGGATGAGATTAACCGTCTTGCAGAAACTGCAAAGGGTAATGACAGACACGCCTTCCGAGTTGCATTGGAACTCGCTGATAATTGTAGGATTGTAGATGTTCAGGATGCAATTTCAGAGTTGTCAGTTGATGACCAACTCATAGAACACACAGCCCAGGCTGGTGGGGTGTTGGCAACTAATGATAAAGAGCTTCGAGCTCGTGCAAGATCTCGGGGTATTCCTGTATTGCTTCTCAGAGGCAAGAAACGACTTGTCCTTGAAGGAGAGGTATCATAGACCTATTCACAATGTTTTTATGTTTACCAAATTGATGCACCGCTGAGCCGTCGGGTCCAGACCAGTGCAATTAGGCCATGGTCTGATTATTCTATGATTGTCTAGGCTGGTGATTGAGATATACAGCGTTGTCACGGTAAGAGATGTTGTCCGGATTCCTCCTAAGGAGTTTGGCTCACCAATAGAAAAGGCTGCAATGGTCCATTTGCGCAAACAGCATGAGAATGTCTTAGACAGAGATGTTGGACTCATGATTGCTGTTATTGGCATCGATGATATCGGTCAGGGACGACTCATGCCAGGTGACGGTGCTACCTATCACTCAGTCACCTACAAGGTCCTCGTGTTCAAACCGATTAGAGGAGAACTTGTAGAAGGAAATGTAGTCGAGCTAATGGACTTTGGAGCATTCATTCGCATGGGGCCTCTTGATGGTCTCTGCCATGTGAGCCAGATCTGTGATGACTTCATAACTCAGGATTCCAAGGGGAGCGCTTTGTTGGGCAAGGAAACGGGAAGGACCCTTGCTGAAGGAGACAGTGTCAGAGCTCGCATTACGTCAATCAGCTTTGAGTCAGGAAATAGGTCTGGAAAGCTAGGTCTCACCATGCGACAGCCATTCCTAGGTAAGATTGGTCCACAGAACTCTTGGGTAGAGGATGACGTCAGAAGTGCTCGTGGAGAGAAATCTAAGAAGGACAAGAAGAAGAAATAATTGAGGAGAGATTCCATGGCAAAGCAAAGAGCTTGTAGGTCCTGTCATTATTTGACAAATGAAGACCAATGTCCCAACTGCAAGGGCACTAGCCTGTCCACCTCATACACCGGAATAGTAGTGATTCTCCCTGGAAGAGATACTCGTGAAGACCCACGAAGAAGCTCATACATAGCTGAGCGGCTCAATATCGATAAACCTGGCAAGTATGCCCTGAAAGTGCGCTAGGCCCAATATTTCAGACAGCCTGTGGTGAAACCTTTATTAGACAACCCAAAGTCGAATGGCTGACCCACCCCAGAAGTCAGTATAATCGCAGAGAGTGATACCAATGAAGATTGAGGTTCTTCAGGAGAAAGAGAACAGACCTCTCGCTAGGAGAGAAATAGACTTCAGAGTGGAACATATCGGTGGAACCACTCCTAGCAGGGCTGATGTTAAGGCCAAGCTCGTGGCTCAGTTTGATGCTGATGCAGCCTTAGTGGTGATTCGAAGCCTCAACACGAATTTTGGTGCCGGAATGACAGAGGGTTCTGCAAGGATATATACTGACCCTGAGCAGATGAAAAGAGTCGAGCTTAGTCATATCGTTAAAAGACATGAAACAAAGAAGGCAGGAGAGCAGTCATAGATGGCGCAGAAGATGTACAAGGTTGACTCGAAGACTGGAAAGATCACACCTACTAAGAGGACCTGCCCTCGATGTGAAAAGGGGACCTACATGGCGGAGCACTTTGATCGCTTCGCATGCGGCCGCTGTGGATATACAGAGTTCAAACGTAAGGACAACAAGTAGTTCTCGAATCTCTGATTATCATGTATTCTCATTACAATCAGTTAGCTTCTTATATAGTCACTCGCCGACTATTGCCATTACCCATCTCACGAACAATAAGACTCCTACGATGGCCGTGAGGAGAATGTCTACGCCTAGTATGCCTGGAATGACGACTTCTGCTGAAGCAGCGAGAATCAGTGCAATCGGAAATGTCACAATAAAAGGTAGTGTGGCAATCGTCAAGGAGACCTCCTCACTTGAGACCATGGCATTGACAAGAAGCAAGATCCACACAGCGTAGATTGCTGTCAACAATGAGACTTCTATAAGCATCTGCATTTGTATCTCAGCTTGCACACTTTCTAGGTTAGAACAATGTGTGTATCACACATTTGGCCTGGAAGATTGTATTGAGATTCCCTTATGATGTCCTCTGAGAAAATGATTCAGCACATCTCTCACATTGGCATGTAATTGAATCATAAAATGTGTTAACCAAGAGCGGTTAATTTATATCTGAATGATGAGTTAACCTGCATAGGTTAACTCGTATAGGAGGGCGACCCTGACGTACAGCAATTTCAGGTATCCGACAAAGCGCCAGACTCAGGTGTGGCTTCGTAGAAGAAAGAAGGTTCCGCCTTCAGAGATAGCAGAGGAACTCAATGTATCAAGACCATTTGTGAGTAAGGCACATAGAATAGCTAAACAGCGCGTGTCAAAGCTTCTCAAGAACGCAGCAGCAATCAATCGCATCACACTGAACAATTCAAGCTCAGACCATGGTTTTGCCGTTGGGTATTGCCCAGGAACAGGGGCCAACTCATACATCACTTTCTCACCAAGATTCGGGGTTCATGTTTGGTTCGATCATGAAGGAGACTGCAGCGAGTGCAATGAAAGTTCTGAATGCTGGCGTATTCTCAAAGACCTTGCTGAAGATTGGCATATTGAAATCCCTACCAGCATGCCTCCCACAGATGTTGCATCAATGCTCTTCAAGAGAATGATGGAGATACTGAAATGGAGTGGAGAAAAAAGAAAGTAAAGGACTCAGAACCTGAATCCGATGCCTGTCGCATTCCACAGAAGCTACCCGGCAAAGGGCAGGTTTCTTCAGCGGTTAGAGTTGATAAGCCGCCGGCAGAATATGGCCCATCCGGATCGAATGTTATTATAGCCGTACTCATTTGTATGATGCTTCTTCTCTTGACCCCACTTTGGAACCTGACCTATGTTGTTCCAGCAAGTGTTTCCTTCCGTAACACAGGCGAGATTCAGGGTCAGACTGGATTCGATCTCAGAACTGAGAACTGGGAAAGCAGCCAAGACGTTGTCATTCTGAACTCAACGCCATTTTCAGGTCCTCCCGAGTGGAGTGCCTATGCCCACTATGCAACTGATATAGTGGGAGAGAGGACGAGCGATGGTTATTATGTCGACTTCCATGGGCCCCCTGGCCTACAACACGTTTCCTTTGTTCGTAGACTGCATATAGTACTAGATGACTACTCAGCATCGAATTTCGAAACAAGGATTGCTGTCATCTCCGGCACAGTTAACGCAACTCTGCGTGTTGAATTCGGTGAATATAGATGGGGCGGCCTTGTTGCCAAGGATGACATGGAATCGATACAGGCAGGTGCTGATGC
>JAHQWZ010000182.1 GCA_029856425.1 Candidatus Thorarchaeota archaeon | reverse complement strand
AAGAGGAGGTGGAACATTTCTGATTTCATGCAGCTGTTCACAGATCCCATCTCACTAGGCGTTCTGGCGAGCCTGCTTGCGGGGGGAGCTACAGGACTCGGTGCTATACCGATATTCATCAAGGATGACTTCAGTCGGAGAACCTTGGACATTTTGATGGGAATAGCTGCAGGAGTGATGTTAGCAGCATCGGCCTTCAGCCTGCTAGTGCCTGCATTTGACTATGTGGCTGATTGGGTTGGGGTGATCTTGATAGTAGGGGTAGGCTTTGGCTTGGGAGGGCTTTTCGTGCACGTTGCAGACAAGTACATCCCCCATGCCCACTTTGAGAAGGGATTGGAAGGACCTTCCTCTTCAATGTCGAGGGTATGGTTGCTTGTGCTCGCAATTACCATCCACAACTTTCCTGAAGGACTTGCTGTAGGTGTTTCCTTTGGGACTGGAGACACATTAACAGGCATTTCTGTGGCAGTTGCCATTGGACTTCAAAACATCCCCGAGGGGCTTGCAGTTGCAGCACCACTTGTACGAGAGGGCTATTCGCGAAAATATGCAGCTATACTGGCCTTTGCTACAGGACTGGTAGAGCCAATAGGGGGACTCCTTGGAGTGTCCATTGTGTTCATTGCAGTTGTGCTTCTACCATATGGACTTGCATTTGCAGCTGGAGCCATGGTATTCGTTGTCGGTGATGAGATAGTTCCGGAGAGTCACGCGGGAGGAAACGCACGTGTGGCAACATGGGGACTCATGCTTGGATTCATACTCATGATGACGCTTGACAATATCTTTGGATTCTTCTTTGGCGGATAGTTGACTTTGTAGGTGCCTATATACTCTCTAGCAGCACTGTAGCTTGAAGACAGAGCACACGGAGGGTCTTGCGTGGCTAGAATCAAGTGATTCGGACTCGAACATTCGTCATAACTTTTTAATTACGGCCAGTCAGGAGCATCTGCGAGGTAGTAACCACCATGGTTCGAAGGATTGCACTTGCCAGTCTTCTATTGATCACTGCTGCTCTCTTTGTCGGTGTGCCAATGCAAGTCAACGGACAAGGCACACTATCACTATCTGTAGACCGAAACGTCGGGATAGGTTTTGGTAATATCATACAGGGATCTTTCACCATTCGAGGGAGCGGTCCAGCTGAGGTCCAAAACCTGACTGTGTTTTTCAATGGTGAGCAAGTCCACTTTGTCACTGGCAACACAATAGCCTGGCAATTCAACACCGGCGACTATGCACCTGGCTCTACTAACATCACTCTCTTTGGCATGGATGACTCAGGAGGGACATATAGTACTTCTAGAGATGTCTTCATTCTCAGCGAGACGATGGCGATTGTAATTCTTGGTGGAGTCATGGTCCTTGTGGTGATTCTTGTAGTTGCAAAGTATGGTCCCATGCTACGCAAGAAGAGAGCAGGGTCTGCAAGCTAGGTATACGGTCTATTCGATAGTACATCTACTAGATGGCCATTTCGGGATTGTGATGAGAGAAAAGGAGGCCAGTCCTCTTGGCTGTTGTCATCTTGGGTGAATTGAAGCTGCCTCTATTCCTCTTGTCAGTATAGTAGATACTCAAATCCGAAAGACAATACAACACCGACACCTGTGTTTTGCCTCACCTCCGTTTCAGAATGATGACCACAACTGCAATGATCACAACAGCAGACACTCCTATAGCAGCAATCAGCAACCAATCAGGACCAATATCATCGCGTACTACAACGTTGTCATACATCTCTAGATGATCTCCATTAAGGACAAACAGCTCAGATGTTTCCATCTCTGTGTGCTCCGCCTGCATAATCAGAGAACCGTTGTGGTATACTGAGAACAGACCAGCTGTAGTCCTGGTCACTTCTATGTGATGCCAACCTGCAAGAGGTATGTAGTCTTCGGCACGATCGATTCTTATGTCGCCAGTAGAATAGTTATAATAATGTAGACTTAAAGCGACGCCCCTGGTTTCTTGTGTATAGGCTTGGGCAAAGGCAAGCCAATAGCAATTCCAACCACCTATTCCTACTTCATTAACATCGTTACTGATGAAATCAACTGCAAATCCATCAAAAGTATCTTCATGAGCCTTGTAATCGAAACTCCATGTCCCATATGCTACAGTACTGGGATGAGATATTCCGCCAGCACTTCCTTGATCTATCTGTAGATACTTATTGGTGGCTGACCAACTTGATGCATTTTCATAGATGGTCCATCCATCAAAGTCACCATCATTGAAGTCATCAGACCAAACTACTGCGCCTCTACTTGCTAGAGGGCTAAAGCCCATCCAACAGAGTAGAAACAGAATTGCTAGTCCAACTATCTTGTAATCCAATCTCTCTCTCAATCTCTCTCCTCCCAACTCTAACTCCCTCAGTTCTTAGAAAAAAAGAGACATGTGCAGGTCTTGCGTTCTCCACTGAATCAAGGCATCATTGACATATTGCTATTCAGAGGGATAGTTTGGCAACGTTGGCTGAGGTTTCTATTAAGTATTTTCAGAGGTCGAGAAACTCAATGTCAGAAATGTGCTGACAGATGAAATCGAACCCGATGCTGAACAAGTGACTGATAGCAATGTTAATATTGCAATCAGAGGCGACTCACGAGAACATGCCGCCGTGGCTAAGTTGCATAAAATCGAAATTGTAGGTCAGAGGATTAATTCTGAATGCACAAAGGACACCTGCAATTCACGAAATAGAGCCCAAAACTCTCCAAAACTAGTATTATACGTCATAATGGCTCATAACTCAACCGCTTCGGTTTAGAGCGTAATTTTCAAGAATACAACGAATCCCAATCGGTCTTCACCCCTGTGCAAAGGGCTTTGGATATGTATGTACCTTACTGTAGCCATAGTCCGAAGAAGGTAAGGTCATGCTAGAGGCATGGATGGGTGATCATCAAGAAGGATTTGACATCAGGAGTTTAGAAGCCTAGGAGGGATTTTGGTGGAAGGCGTATCCGGTGATGATGTCCGGCGTCGTCGGAGAGAGTACAGCCAAGAAACTGAGGAAACAAGAGTCGAGGAATTGACTGCCGCAGAACTAGTGCGTGCGCGAGAAGAATCTCTAGATGCGTCTGAGTCCGACGAACAGGCAGAAGTTTCTGCCAGGGAGTTGGTGGAACAAGTGGTCAAGGAACTCAGAGAGGAGGAGAAAAACGCGGGGAAGATATCCCGACGTCTGGAAGATGCTCTTGAGGAAGTAGAGGAGATGGAGAGAGCTAACGAGTCCACTGAGGAGAAACTCAGGAGGGCTTTGGAAGAGATTGATAATCAGGAGAAGGAGGTAATCAATGAGGCATCTGAGGAGGAGAGTGAAACCCAAGAGTTTCGTTATGAGGAGAGGGTGATGGAGGGAAATCTTGAGAGCGAGTTTTCAAGGAAGAGGGAAACTAGAGAGAGTGTTGAAGTCAGAGAGAACACAGAAGCTGAAGAAATAGACTCGGTAGAAGAGCGTATAGAGAGGGTTCTTCAGAATGCAGAACGTAGGGACCTTGAGAAATGGATAGAGGAAACTGTTCGAGAGATTGTCGAGGAGGAGCAGAAGTCGAAGGAAACGGGGGAGATTGTTGAGAGGTGGACTAGAGTGGTCGCGAAAGAGTTGTTTGAGGAAGAGCGACCAGAGGTTCCTGAACCAAAGGAGGCAGAGGAAGTTTCTGAAAAACCTTGGGAGATTCATTCTGAAACGGATTTGGATAGAGCACTTGAGAACCACGCTGATTTAATGGCTCGAAAAGACTTTGATAAACGATATCAAGATGCGGCGGAGTATTGTAAACTGGAGGATAAGGAGAATACTGAACCGCCTGAGTTGGTTAGGGAATTAGAGTTTCGAGAACTCAAACGAATGTATGAAGTCGTTCATGGAGGACCACCTGAGGTAAAGATTGAATCAATGGAAGACATGGATGAGTTGATTGAGAAACATCCTAATGAAAGCAAGCGGTCAGATTTCGATGAGAGGAAAGAGTTCAGTGAGTTATACTTCCAGATCAGAAACGACCATTCAATGAAACGAGATGAAATTGCAGAAGCCTATAGAGTCAGTAAAGGATTCGTGAGCAACTCTTGGAATGATATTGAACCAGCTCAAATAAGGCAGCTAAGAGGCTATGAAGAAGACAGACGTGTAAAAGAATGGTATGAGAACAATCCTACTATAGATGAATCAATTCTGAGGAGGTTTCGTGATTTTGAACTATTTGATAAAACTGGAAAACAGGAAACTGTACAACAGATAGAGAATCAGGTTGTTCGAGATGCGTTTGAGCCTCTAAGAGAAACAAAAGAACCTACCAAAGAAGACTTGGTTTCTGCAGTCGCACGTATGGTTAGGGTTACTCCTGATGAAACCCATAGATTCTACTTTGCTGATTTGAATGCTGAATTTGAAACAAAGAACATCAAACAATTCGAACGCTGTCTTCGCACAAATAGGGAAGAGATAGAAGAATCTCTCTCAAAAACCATAGGACTTGAACATGTTCGAGCTCGTGTTGCCGTAGTTGAAAATAGGATATACACATGGATACCAAAACATAGACCTGATGAGCTTGTGGAAGCATATGAGGACCAGTTCTATTATTTCAATGACAGAAAGGAGATTGTCCGTATCATTGAAGAGCTGCGCGGGAATCTGGGTATCGAAGGGAACCTTCGCAAAGAATTGCCACAAATTTCTGAGGTTGTCAGGCAGTTGATTGAATATGAAGGAGGAGATTCCGCAAGGAAGAAACCACTTGATATTCATAGCACTCGTATTGAGGGTAAGATTATCAGAATGTATCTTGATGCTACAGGAAGGATGCTCTCAGATTTGGAGGGTTCTGTTGTCAAGGTCGCAGGAAT
>JAHQWZ010000181.1 GCA_029856425.1 Candidatus Thorarchaeota archaeon | reverse complement strand
TGGTGCCAACCACGCTCACATATGACGGTCCTTCTTCGATAGGTCTATCCTATAGTCAGATAAGGGAGATTCGGGTTCGGTATGTTGACATATGGCCATCTCATGGGAATAGTGGAATCGAGGATGCAATTATCAAAGCTACTAGTCTAAACGATCGATATATCTTCATATTGTCAAATCAGTCCGACCAGAACGGTGACGGTTGGTACATAATCACAATCTCATCTAAGCGGGAGCAGGGAAGCTCTGTCATCAGGATCATTCTGTCTAAACTGAATCACCAATCATCAGAAGTGTCAATCGCAATATCAGTCGAGCCGAACTCCACTGACTTGCTTATTGAGCGCACCATACTATACGGAGTACCAATCTTTGCCATACTTGTTGTGGGCGCAATTATGTGGTCGAGAACGTTCAAGCAGCCAAAGATGCTGAGGAAACTAAATAATATGATCAAGTTGCTAAAGCGCGGCCAGATTCCACAAATCCCTGAAGGTGTCAAGGGTCGGCGAGAGATCATTACAAATCTGTTCAACGAAACATGCGCAGTATTAGGCATAATAAAACAGGCAGAAACCATGCCTACTTTCTCTGTTGGTATCGACGTTCCAGAGATCGAAGAACTGCTAGTTCAGTTGACCATCCTTACTGACATGACACCCAAGGAACTTGAAGACTTCAGAGAAGAAGTCTCGAAGATGAAGCTCAGTGAACAGGTCGCCTTCACAAAGGAAGTCATCACTCAGCAGGCAATCAAGCATGCAAAAGCACAAGGCAAATCATTGGAGAATTTCATGGAGGACCTCTCAGCTCAAGCCCGCGCAATCATCGAAGGAAGACAGCTATTCACTGAAGAACCATTGCCTGAGAAAAAGCCATCTGAACCATCCGTGGCTCCAGATGCGGAAGACGCTGTTGATAGACTATCAGAGTCCGAATTGGCTACGCTGAAACAAAGACTGATCCGTGCGGGTCTTCTGGAACACGAAATTGAATCTATTATGGAACAGGTAACCAGTTTGCCAAGAAGTCTTGTAGATGAGTTGGTAAGGACAGTTCTAAGTGAAGGAGGTGCGGATCCATAATGAGTTCGAATTGGAGAAGCAAGACCTGCATCAAATCATCAATTCCAAAGATGCTCGTAGTCTTCCTAACCGTGTTGCTCATCTGCGGACCATCAAGTTTCAACTCAGCTGGTTTTTCATCTCCTCACTATGCGTCTACAGTAGGAACTCCCCACCCAGAGAACCATCTTGTGTCAGAAGGCTCATCAGCTACAGGCACAGGTGCTTCGCTACCTGTGACACTCAGCGGATTAAGCACTGATTCACAAACATTCTATCTGGACTCTGGTAGTAGTAGCTTCTGGAGTGCAAACACCCCCTCTGAGTGGCAAAGGGACGGTGTTGTTGTTAGAGTTGATGATTTGCTTAGGACAACAGACAATGTGCTGACCAAGGGCTTATTGAACGATTATCACGCTGAGAAATGGTTGGACTATGGATACAATAGCGAAGATGTGCTAGTGCCAGATAGCTGGACGCTCATAGATAATGAAGTTGGAGGGGGTTCAGGACGCAATGCCCATCCACATCATGGTATGTTCGAACTCGTGGATAACGCAGGAGCAGGGTATGATGATACAATGGGATGGATCTTGGAGGCAATCTGGAGCAGTGGCAATTTGCTCGCTTCAAGCGACGAGGTCTATCTGAGCCAGACTGTGCAGGTGGTGGCTCAGGAAGTCAGATCAGCTCACGTCAAATTCCTGTACAATCCTATGTCAACCTGCGACCTGGAGGATCAGACATACCTATTTATGAGACTATCAGGCTATGAAGTCAAACTTCATGTCCTCGAACCTGGAAACACATTGAATTCATGGCTTATTGCCGACATTGACATTCCGTCCACAGCATTTGAATCCCTTTCCACAACCAATTCTCTCACGGTGTCTATTGGTCTTGGCACCGATTTGTCGGGAACTCAGTCAACTGGAAGGACCAGTAGAATATACATTGACGAAATAGAGCTGTTTCTCGATATTGTGCCTTTCACAGAAACAATTGAGTTCAAGACAAACGCGACTGCGTTTGAGAGCTATGGTGCCTTCGATGAATCACCATACGTCCCTGATAGTCAATACATTGATGGAGTATCGAGCAGGGATTGTCGGAGCTGGCCAAGTGTTGGTGTGCACCTAGATGGCCGCCTTGGAGATGGCATCCAAGAAGTAGGCGTTTATGGAGCCAATGCGGACTGGAGCGATGCGGAGGCTTACCAGATTGCCTTCCAATTCCCCATTGAAGTTCCAAAAGGTGCTATTGTGACATCAGCAAGGCTGGAGCTAGAGGGAGCCCCCGGGGCTTCTGCAAATCGAGCAGGAATGAGAATCTCGGTAGCAGATGAAGACAACATGCTGCCATTTACTCCGGGTTTCCCAGTGCTCAGAGATAGATATCAATGGACGGACACCAGTGTTGATTGGTATCCCACAGGCACGTGGAATGATGGAGTGAAATACCTGTCACCTGACTTTGGTGGGTTGGTCCAACTTGTGGTATCGCGTGATGGCTGGTATGAGGGCAACTATGTTTGTGTGATGCTGGATTACGCAGGTTCAATAGGCTATCAGGATTACAACAATGCTAAGGGATCATCAGACTACACCCAGGAAGACCTCTCGCGTCTCTACATTGAGTACATTATTCCCATAGCTGAAGCTCCAGCTATGGAGTTTGCAGGGGATTTCTCATCTCTTGAATTCACGACAAACTCCTCACAGCTAATTACAGCAGATATAACGATGCAAGTTGATGTCAGCAAGATCACAGAATCAATGACTGATGGTTTGGTACCCGGGACATCCTATATTATGGAAAATGCCTCCTATACCACATGGACAGCTAATGTGCTTGCATCACCGCCGGCATCCGTAACAGACCTGGTATTCTCACTTTCCTATCCACATCGATATTGGGGAATTGCTAGCATCAGAAATCCCATGGATACAACCAGGTTCAGTCCAGAACATTGGAGGAACGCGGGCGGCATTGTCACTGTTAGCCCCATTGATGCATCGGAATATGGAGTCTGGAGAATCCAGTTTGCTCAAGATACTTCATTGATTGATGTTCAAGCCGGCATAAGCGGAGGCACTCTAGGACCTACCACAATAGTAACAATAGATGACGAGATTGAAGTACATGCATGGACGGCTTGGGAGGATAACGAAAGAACAGAATTCTCTCTAATTGCCCCCAATGGATCAATCTGGTATTCAACCACAAACACCACGGTAGGGAGTTCGCCTCATGAGATGCCTTCATTCAGATACAAGAAAGTCATCACAATAAACCATAGTCAGGTTGCAGGAGACCTAGATGAGTTCCCAGTATTGATTGATATTTTAGATGCCGACCTGCATGATGCAGCAAAGGTTCAATCCGATGGTGATGACATATTGTTTGTCCAAAATGGAATCGTCTTGGCTCATGAAATTGAGTTGTTTAAGCAGGATTATGATGCGACATATGCTCATCTTGTAGCATGGGTCAAAACAAATCTCTCGGGAACTGTTGATACGCCAATTGCGATGTATTATGGAAATTCATACGTAGGACCTCAACAGACTCCAGAAGAACTTTGGAGTAATGGATTTACGGGCGTTTGGCATCTCGCAGAATCCCCATCCGGGATTGCGGAGGAGATACATGATAGCAGCCCATACAATAATGATGGTTACACCAGAGGATCGATGAATGACCAAGACTCCGTTACTGCTAAGGTTGGCCACGGACTTCAACTTGATGGTACAGATGATATGATAGTGATACCTGAAAGCCTCAGCCTTGATTCTCTGAGCGACATAGCAACTCTTGAAACTTGGATCAATTGGGCAAATGTATCCGATGGAACATATCAAAGGTTGATGACAACAAGCAATAGGTTTCTTGAATCTCCCAATACTCACCATGACGGGCTCGAGTGGGGAGTAAATGCTGCAGGAAACAACTTCTTTTATCCATGGGGTGGCAATCAGAGTAATTACAATTACGTTACAGCTCCATTCACCAATGGTGTCTGGCACCACGTTGCTGTTACAATGGACTATAACTCAAAAGAAGTTATACTGTATATGGATGGATCACCACTGACACTTCTTTTCGAATTCATACCAACTGGTTGGACCCAACTGGCAAACCTTGACGATTGGTTGTGGGGAGGGAACAGCCCGCATGTCCCGGAGGGCTGCGCTCTCGCCACATTTGATGAGATCCGTGTGGCCGAAGTAGTCAGATCCCCCCAGTGGATTGTTACGGAGCATTCTAACCAAGATAATCCCGCGGCTTTCTACAGCATTGGATCTGAAACGACAAGGCCAACTGCTGAAATATCTATGCGTAAGATAATCGACTCATCTGCGCCAGCTGGTCTCTGGACTCTCGCAGCATTCCATAATGCGACTGGAGCCACTTCGGATTATTTGGTCAGCATCTTTCAACGCCAGTTCATAGTGAAGCATGACTCAGCTATGACGCTAACAGCACCTTTGGATGCACTTGGAGATGGCCTCTCAGTTAGAGTTGTCGGAAGCCTCCTGTTTGTGGAAGTTGAACTCAGAGACAGCCTTTCAGCAGCCTTGATTCCAAGGGCTACGGTAAAGGTCAACTGGACAATATCGGGGGCACCTGTTCCCATAACGCTCAATGACTATGGAACGGGCAGCTATGGAGTTGGTTTGAATACCTCAGATTTGGAAACTCTGGGAAGGTGGAGAATTAATGTGGCTTCACACCACGAATACTTCAATAACGCCAGTACTTCTTTTGACCTTGATATTCAACACGGAATCCTGATCATACCCCGAACCACAT
>JAHQWZ010000180.1 GCA_029856425.1 Candidatus Thorarchaeota archaeon | reverse complement strand
TTCCATTAGTGCCTTGAAGCTCTAGTTCTGTGCACATCTTAACGCTAGCATCTAGAATCCTTTCTCTTACCTCCTTGGATAATCGCATGGGCATATAATTGCCCGAATAAACGAAGTCACAGTTTCTCCCAGCAGAGGGCATTCCAATTAGCTGGCCCTGAAGAGACAAGACAATGGCATTCGTTCCTGTTGACAGAACACATGACGATCCATCGAAACCTGAGATATACTGCTGGACAATCGCCTCAGTTGATTCTTTATCAGCCTTGAATCTCCAAGAGGCTGCTTCCACTTGACTCCTGTATTTGATAAGAGAGATACCACTTCCACCGCCAGATGAAGGAGAGCGAATTAGACAAGGATATCCAATTTCATCGCATTTTGAATAAGCTTCGTCGAGCGTCGTCGCGACTAAGCTTATGGGGACGTTTAGTCCTAGGTCCTCAGCTAGTCTACTAATGATAGGGCGATTTCGCGCCCTTTGCATCCCAGTCGTTGAATTCCCAGTGATTCCAATCATCTTTTCCAATTCCATAAGAGATTGCGTTTTGTCATCAAATCCACTTCCCACGAAGACGTGGTCTACATCCTCATTCTCTATGACAGCCAGCAGGTTCCTAGCCAGATCAACATGCACCGGATTATCCAAGGACCTCCTCTGTCTTTCGCCCGGACGTGGAGTCAGTATTGATGCCCATTTGGACGAGCATTCATTGAGATCCTCATCACCCCAATAATCAGAAACAATGACCCGAGCTCCTGCTCTTTTGGCGGACCAGGCAATAGGCCTCGCATTGAACCCCAATACTGCTACTGTCTTCCCTTTGAGGGGAGAGGACTCTTCTGTCATTAATGCTTGCTAATTCAGATGGCTCACATAAGCGCTTTCATTCCACCAGCACGACAGAATAGGACATTCTCACAAACCTTATACCTAACGTATTGTTCATATCATCTGCTCGGCCACTGAGGGATAGAAATGTCTCCTGATGAGAAGTTAACCGAAGAAGAAAAGGTGAAACTCCAAAAGTCGCTAAAGGAGGCGGCAATAGACGAGGTTCAGATCCAAGGTATGGCCCAAGGACTTGATGATTCTGAACCGGTCATGATGCCTGTCGATTCTAGCGATGACCTGCTTTCAGCTGCAGCTGTGGCATTGGAGTTTGTCGAAGGTATGGAGATCCCAGAAGGACGAGAGAGTCCGCTTGATGCTGGAGAGGCCGTGGCGGGATTTGATGCGCTTCTGCGAAAGCTGGAGAATCTTCGTTCTGACATTTCTTCATTACAGAGAGGTGTAGTGGGAGTATTTGCGGCACAGCTGTTGACTTTCAGGGGCAAGGTTGTAGAACTAAAGTCGCGAATATCAGAGGAAATGGTCGAGCGACTCAGAATGAAGTTCTTCAAAAGCTTCATCGAAGCCACCTTCGTGGACATTGTTGACAACGAATTTGCGGCTCTTGAAAGGGATCTTGTGGACAAAATAGTCGAGCAGACTCAGGAGCGATTCAAGGAGTTCGCTCAAAGAGTGAGAGAATCAGAACTCGACCTTAGGACTACGATTGTTGAACAACAAGACATTGTTAGGTCATTTATGTCAAGTCTAGAAGAAGATGGATTGTCTTTGCAGACTGGTCTTGCTGAGAAGGATGCAGAGATTGCCAAGCTCGAACGAGAAATCAAGGCGCTTCAAGCTATAGTAGACAAAACTAGGACAGCAGATGCTGCAACTGAAGAGATGGCTCGAAAGCTCAAGGAATATGACGACAAGGTGGAATCTCTCAAGCAAGACATCGTGAAGAAGGATGCCTCAATCAAAGCCCGTACGGAGGAACTTGACAATATCAGAGCTGAATCTGAAGAACTTAGATTGAGGGCTAAAGAATCTGAGAGTCAGCTTGAAATTTATAAAACGGAGGCAGAAGCAGCCAAAACTGCCACAACAAAATCTGATGCTGAATACGAGGCATTGGAGGCGAAACTCGCTCTAGTAGAAAAGGCACTAGAAGAGAAGCGAGCAGAAGCGGATAAGAGCTCGGCAAAGATTATGGAATTGGAAAGAAAGGCGCAGAGTCTAGTGAAGGAGAAAGATACTGCAGATGCCGAGAGCCAGTCTAGACTAGATGAGCTCAATGCAATCCAAGACAAGATTAAGGGTATCAAGGAGATGGAACAGCAGATATACGATCTTGAAGCTGAATTGAAGAAGACCCAAGACAAGATTCCAATGATTGAGATGCAAAAGGAGGCTTATGAGAAAGCCACACGTCTCATGGAGAGGGAACGGGATATTGCTTTGGAGCAGAGAGATATCTCTGAAGAGAGAATTAAGAGGTATATCGCGGTCATGAACATGGAATCTAGCACAAAAGTACTCATTCTTGTGGATGAAGTTGGATCAATAGCAATTGCAGACTTGGCGAAAACATTGGCACAGCCAGTAGGGCTCGTGACAAAATGGGTCCGCCAATTTGATAAGCTTGGCGTATTGAAGAAGAGAGGTGATAAAGCGGTTTCCACTCTGCGAGAGCTGGATATCGAAGAAGGCGAGGTCGAGGTAGATTAGACTCTAGAATGCTATAGCCCTGTCTCCACCTTGAAAGGAGCCAACAATCTGAGCCCAGTAATCAGCCATCTTTCCGAGTGAATTGGAGAAATCGTTTGCCAGTCTGAACTCACCCATCCGTTTCTCAACTAGCCCCGTATCTCTCAGCTTCCTCATTACTTTGACATACAAACCTCGACTCGACAATACAAATCGACGCCAGTCTGAATCCGTCACCACACCATCACTCCACACAATCTCATTGAGTATCTTTGCTGCTTGCTCAACCTGCATCTCCGTTGAAAATACGTATCTTAGGAGATGTCGAGGACTGATCAGAGAAGGCCTTTTGACGATTGCTATCTTTGTCATACTCTATACCCAAATACTGGAGTGACCTATGAAATATGGAAGTGCGTATTACTCCATTGCCCGAGTACTCTTCATCAGCAATAAGATAAACATCAGAACTACGAGAACTCCGATTGAAACAACGGTCTGGAAAGCGAGCGTGCCGATTGCCTGAAGGGAAAGGGCAATGCCAGCTCCAATACAGCCTAGTAGAGGGATCAGCTGAAAGGGGGTTTTGATTCTAGCCAGTCCTGCAACTAAAATGAAGAATCCATATCCGAGTCCTGCGAATGCAATAGCAAGTGCGAACATAACCGCGAGTAGCTCGTAAAAGCCATACAATACATAGCCAGCAGCGGGCAAGAAATACGCAATTGATAGCCAAATGATATTGAATATCACAATGAATAGCAAACCGGTCTTAGCATTCCTGATGTCAACATCGGAAGGGGCATTGCTGAACATGATTGTCATTGCCAGAAATGCAACAATCCAGAACAGCGGGCTAATGACTGTAAGACCAGAGAATGCATATAGAAACTCATAGACAAATCCTCCAATCTGTTCTACCGGGAGCATCCAATTGCTGAGCAACATCGGGTCAGCTTTTATGGCAATAAGATACTGCCAAAGATCAATAGCCTCTCCCCCAAGATGGGAATCAGGTACCAGATAGGTTGCTGCAAGTGCGAAGAATGTCAGAAGGACTAGCGATACAGCGACTGGAGCCAGATTAATCACAGCTCTCTTGAGTGTACTGCTAGGATTAACGTAACGAACATATCCCAGGATAATTCGATCATCCTCAACTGTGACATTGATTGGTTTGAACTCTACAACCTTAGTCCTTGTGAAAACACAGCCTAAAGCGTGAGATGATTCGTGTAGAGCAACCCCAGGGCCTACAAGCATATACCATGCTCTTGAGCCTGGATTTCGAGTTGTGCTTAGAACATACCTAGATAGAGTTTCAAGTAGCCATCCAAGACCCCACACCACAAAGAACAGGACAAATGATAATAATACTATCATGAAGTATGCATTCATAGACAAGCCTCCGTAAAAACCCTATACCGCGCTTTCCATTGCCAATCTTGCTTCTCATTTCTCCTGCCCTTTAGGCTTTTCTTTATTCACCCAACTTGCTTCTGTCTTTCCTTCTCTATCTCAAGAATTCTCTTTTCTCGAGTCTTGGCCGCATCTTTGATTCTCTTCCTTAAATTATCAACTCGTTTCTTAAGATCCGAAATCTGCTTGGCTTTCTGTTTCTTGGCAAACTCAAAGTCTTTGTCAGCAGATTTCCATGCAGCCTCTGCAGATTTTGCCCTCTGTCTTATGGCATCAAACTCGTCTTTTCGTGCCTTGGCGATGCTACGGAAACGTTCAATGTCAGCATCAAGTCGAGAGTCAATCCCTTGAAGCTGCGATTCCGCCAGACGAAGCTCCTCCCTGAACTTGTCGATATCAGCATCAATTTTCTTTATCTTCTTGTCATCATCATACACAGACATTGCTATCAATCTGTGAAATGTGTTTGAGTATTTCACTCTTTGCAGGAAAACGAAATGCACTAGAGCTGGCGAACATAATTACGCATCTTGCCCAGCCCTTCCATGGTAATCTCTACAAGATCGCCATCTTGGAGCGTGAAGTCATCAGGCGGAACAACTCCAACTCCAGTTAGCATGATTGCTCCTCTTGGGACCGGATTGTCTCTGAACAGATGCTCAGTCAGCTCATCAAATCTACGCTTCATCTGTGCAGTACTTGTTTCGCCAGAGAACACAACATCACCTTTGCGATGAATTATCAAGGATATGGCCACATTGCGAGGGTCCCTTGTTTCATCTGCAGTGACTAGGTATGGACCTATAGCGCATGAGTTTCGAAAGACTTTGGCTTGCGGAAGATAGAGGGGATTTGCTCCTTCGATGTCACGCGAGCTCACGTCATTACCAATCATATAGGCTCCTACCTTCTTCTCGCCATAGACCAAGG
>JAHQWZ010000179.1 GCA_029856425.1 Candidatus Thorarchaeota archaeon | reverse complement strand
CCTCAACAGTCCAGTCCTGAGTGCATAGCAGGTCCTTTCCACGTAGACTATTCATGGTACTCACGACCCGCGGAAAAGGTGTATCTTTGTTTTAGGTCTATCGGGAGTAGTGATACTCGTAAATGCAGAATCTACCATGACGGTAGCGAAAGGGTTTTGAGAGACTCCAATGCGATTTGACCTTGTTCCGAGATGATAATTGGTCAGCCTAAGGCAGCATACGAGCAGTTTGCACAGATGTTTGAATTGGAAATTCCTTTCTCTTCTGATCAAGAGGATTTGTTTCAGGGCGAGAAGCGTGTTTCTCTGAGCCCTGAACAGATGGATGGTCTTATAGATCAGATATCATCCCGATATGGAACTTCTGCTTTTCTAATGCAGAATGCCACAAGAATTCCGCCTGTTGGCATGTCACTCTTTGTACTAAATGACGACCTCTGGGAGATGATGGAAAGAAAACCTTGGGAAGAGGATAAGATGCTGGCAATGTCAACCATCCCATTCTGCTTTTGGGAACAGAAAGAAGAATCAACATCTAATCCCAAGGCTGTAAAGAGATGGGATCTTGGTTCCAGCGAGATGGTCTTCAGGTCAAAACCGCTTTCATTATCGATAGCAGGGAATGGTGGAGATTTCTGCGGCTTTATTGAGCAGAGATTGATAACAAGTCGTAGGTTCGGGTTGCCAGAATCCAGGAAATTGATACCAAACTACAAATTCAAGAGTCTAGAGCTGACTGCCGAGCTCTCAAAAGCAGACGTGCAAGTCCATCCACTTCCGATAGAGAATCTTGATTATGACTTTTCAATTTCAGCGAAAGAATTCCACAATCATGGAGTTCAAATAACAACTCCAGGAAAGTATGTTACACTTGATGTTGAGAAGCAGAAACCGGCTAAACTGAAAGGAGAGGTTCATGTCCTTATAGCTGCTGCAGTTAATGATGAAAACGAGCATTTCAGAGCATTAATGGCAGATGTTTGGTTTTGGACGTTTCAAAGATTTCTGGGGGCTACAAAGTAAAATGTACATGACGATCGCTCTAGTGTTATTTGGACTGCTTTCAATAGCTACTGCTTACATATGGGAAAGAAGAGTGAGAGGATTCAATACACTAGCTGCCCACTTTAGCAGTGAGTTCGATGTTGACGGATTGGACATTAGTGGTCGTGTGAAGTATACTAGGTGCATGTCTCACAGATGGGTTATGAAGAACGTAGTACATGGTGACTACTCGAAAGGAGAGAGATCCCTAGGTGACTTCGTTGGAGAAAACACTCTCATGGGCACATTGCTAGTTGGAATCGTCATGGGATCACTGCCAGTTCTTCTCGTATTTGTAATGTTCCAGAGCTTTGTCATTGCAGGTGCATCTATGGTGACAATAGTTGCAGCAGTATTCGTCATTCGGAGTCCTGGAGAGGTGGGCGTTTCCTATGATCTTCTCTCTTATCTTAATGAACAAGATTCGAGGGAACTCGAGAAAGGAGACTTTGCATATGCCAAAATCTCCACCAATCGAATCAGACGTTGGGAAAAAACATTGCTCACAATCGGCATAGCCACATTAATCATTGCTCCATGGGGTGAGCTGCTCCCTGATGCTGTTGCCCTTGGGTTGGCTGCTCTCTTCACGATCTTCCTTAATCAGGTTTTTCTGCCTGTTGCCAGCTTCTCATTCCCTCTTGCATTGATTCTATTCATCTGTGCTGCACCCCTTGCTGCTGGTGCACTATATTTCTTGGCAAAGTGGGTAAACAAGCAAGTGAAATTGAGAAGAGAGGATTTTCTAATATAGAGGCTGCTAGAGAGAATTGCGGCTCTGAAGGGCAGATTCAAGAATAAGTTTGCACTCATGCTGTATTGCGAGAGTTTGTGATGATAATGATGCTCTCAACCTGAATTTGATAGCGCCTCTATCAAATCATGATTGGCTCGAAGTGAATGTAACATGTACATGATTCTGGGAATGTTCATGCTTGGAATAGTGTCGTTTGTTATGGCGATAACTTGGCGCAGACGACATGTCCGCTTCACAGAGCTATTCATCTTTCTTAGAGCTAGATTTGAGCCGAGCAAAATCGATTTGTCTGGAAGAAAGCATTATGCACAGTGTATCTCATATAAATGGGTCATGAAGAATATCATCCACCGTCGCTCGAGGATAAGAGAGGCTCTTCGAGAATTGATGGCTGACAGCACATTTTCAACTGTGCTGGTTCTTGGATCGCTGATATCATTCATTCCAATTGCATTGGCTTATCTCATAGTGGGCGGTCTGGCGACAATGGGAGGGTCACTGTCTATTGCATTAATCGCCATTCTTGTAGTACAGGCACCGTTTGATGTGGCTATGTCCTATGAATTACTAAGTTGGATGGCAAAGCAAGATCCCTTAGAATTCAAAGAGAGTGACTTAGCCTATGCAGAGGTAGCATCTAATACGATTATTAGATGGACCACGATGCTCGTTGCTGCGGGAATAGGTGCGCTGATCTATGCTCCATGGAGCGATCCGACACTGGAATTGATCATCTTTGGACTGTCATCATTATTCAACATAATCTTGATCCAGTTCTTTATTCCGTTGGCTATCATTAATGGTGCGGTTGCATATGTCGTATTCGTATCGGTTGTTGTGCTTGTGATTGTTCTATTGATTTTGCTGCCAGGGATTTTATACGGATTGCTCAAGAGAGGCGAGGACCTATTCTCTTTAGATGCCCAAGATCATGCTGACGATAGTAAACAGCAAGCCATAGAGAAAGAGAAAGACACTGGCAATCATTAGTCGAAGGCCAAAAAGTGCTCTACGCCATGATGGTACTGGACTTCCATCAGTGTTGTATCTCTTGTCATCATCTAGAGGCTGCCTTGCATACAAACAGCCTCCAAAGAGCAGTAGTGTTCCAGTTGCAAGGAAGGTCAAGAGGCCCACCATATATCCAAACACAAATGTTTGGAGAATAAGGGAAACTATGAGACTTCCAACAGCTATCACAGACATGATGAAACTTGCAAGGATAAATCCCAGACGAATCGCAGGTTTCCACACACGCCCTCACTCCAACTAGGGCATGAGGACAAAGAGGAATCCTATAGATACTAATACTGCTGCGAGTATGACAAGGGGAAGAAAGATGGACTGAATTGATGCTATGAAGAGTGCGACATAGTCCGTTGCATCAAGGGACGGATGCCTGCTAGCATCATGATCTCCATACTTTGACCAATCAACTTGTTCCTGTTGTTCCTCATTTTCCATTTTTTTTTGTTCCTCCATATCTATTCGAGCGATATTCAGTCCATAATTGAATTCAAATTACCAATATATTATCAGTTCGAAGCAATTGAAGCCTCTTGAGCTTCGACCTGCTCCTTGTAATCAAGATCAAGCTCCCCGGCGAAGTGACAGGCAACTAGGTGTCCATCGCTCACATCGCGTAGTTCAGGAATCTCCTCTTTGCATATCTCCCTGGCGAACCTGCACCTGGGATGGAATCTGCATCCAGTTGGAGGATTGATTGGACTCGGAACTTCTCCAGCAAGAATCTGGGTCCGACCACGAAATTCAGGATTAGGTACCGGAACAGCAGACACAAGAGCAGCTGAGTAAGGATGCATTGCTTCTTGGAATATATCGCGCGGAGTCATCTCCATTATTTTTCCTAGATACATCACTGCGACTCTGTCACTCATATGCTTAACGACACTCAGATTGTGGGAGATGAATAGATAAGTTAGATCAAATTCCTTCTGCAAATCCTTCATGAGGTTAAGAGTCTGTGCTTGAACTGATACGTCAGTACTAGATGTAGGCTCGTCCATTACAACAAGTTTGGGATTCAGTGCCAGTGCACGTGCGATGCAGATACGTTGCCTCTGCCCGCCGCTGAATTCGTGTGGAAACCTGTTGAGGTGATCCTCATTAAGACCAACCTTTTCGAGCAGCTCTATAACCTTCTGCCTCAATCCATAACCACGAGCAACTCCATTAACTAAAAGCGGTTCACCCACCGCATTCTTGATGGTCAACCTCGGATCAAGTGAGGCCATTGGGTCTTGAAACACAATTCCCATATTACGACGGAGGAATCTCATCTCCTTTGACTTGAGTTCACTGATGTCCTGTCCCTCAAAGATCATAGTACCGGACGTGGGAGGGATGAGCCTGAGTAGGGTTCGACCGGTGGTCGTCTTTCCACAGCCTGATTCCCCGACAAGCCCAAGGGTTTCACCTTTAATAATATCAAATGAGATGTCGTCAACTGCTCTAACGTATCCAAGGACCTTGCGGAAAACTCCGCCAGTCAACGGGAAGTATTTCTTCAAGTTCTTAACTTGCACCAAAGGTACAGCATCTGTCATCATAAATCACCTCTTCCCCTTCATAGAACCTTGTGGATGGTAACACTCCACCCAGTGATCTGGTTTCATCTCCTCTCTCGGAGGCCGCTTCTCTGAGCATATGCTTGTTGCGAATTCGCATCTCGGATGGAATCGACATCCTGTGGGTGGTGTTATCAGATTGGGTACAGTACCCTTGATCTGCAGAAGCCGATCAACCTTCTCAGTCAGTTTTGGAATCGATCGAAGCAGACCTGAAGTGTAAGGATGTATCGGGTCCGAGAACAGCTCATCAGTTGAAGCGTACTCCACAATAACTCCAGCGTACATCACCGCGACATGTGTGCAGGTCTCTGCTACGACACCTAGGTCGTGAGTGATGATTATTATTGATGAATCAAACTCTGACTTGAGTTCATTGAGTAGATTTAGGACTTGAGCTTGAACTGTCACATCCAGAGCTGTAGTGGCTTCATCACAAATTAGAATCTGAGGATTGCAGGAGAGAGACATAGCAATGAGTGCTCTCTGCCTCATACCTCCAGAAAG
>JAHQWZ010000178.1 GCA_029856425.1 Candidatus Thorarchaeota archaeon | reverse complement strand
CTTCTAGGAGGAAAAGGCTATCGGCCACTGAAGCTGTGGTTTCTATAACAGGTGCGACATCTAAGACTCCAGAGTAGCCGAAGAGAGACGACACTTCTTCAGGTGTCAAGCCATATGATTCAATTCTCATATCTGCACCGATTGAATATTGGATTTCATTATCCATGGTTGTTTCAAAACTCTGTGTCTGAATCAGAGTCATTGTGGTGGTTGTTAGGGTAAGTGTCAGGATGATCATGAGAGGAATGAACTGGCCCTTCCGTCTTCGCAGACTCTGTTTCAGATAGAGGCTCTTCTCTCCGAGAAGTCGTTGACTCCTTCCAGAAACATAAGCCGTTGCCAAGCGCATTCCTCTTGAGCCCAGATAAGCTGCGATGTAGAGTAGAAGGGTGGCCACTAGAACTTCAAGAATAGCAGCAGAGCCTGCTGGTGCAATCAATATTGGCATGATTACTAGTATCGATAGAGTAAGACCAAGACCAACCCAATAAAACCAAGGACTGGTTTCCTCAGCAGTTTCATACTCATTTCTCGAGGTGGGCTGGCCCACTTCAGAAACATCAATTCTTCTGGAAACGTGCAAAAGGTACGACGATGGCAGATACAGCGCAATCGCTACTGCCAGGGCTATAGCTTGCAGAGAAACGTATGCTTTGCTGAAGTAGAGCGTATACAAATCAATGTCGAAAGCAAGCAAACCTACTGATGAGCCCATCAGGGGCGCCATTATGAAGGCCATCAAGAAACCAATGCCTAGTCCTAGGACCGCTAGAGCTACAGACTCCCATATTACTGCAGAGAAAATCTGGTTGAAGGATGCCCCCTTTGCTCTGAGCGAGCTGATTTCTCCGCGTCTATACGATATTGAGGTTTCTGAGGTGAAGACAGTGAGCATAAGTCCCATGATAATGACTGGCAGTCCAAGCACTATTAGCACTTGGCTTTGGATGTATATCGCTATATGAAATTCAAGCTCTGTGATGGCTTCTAATCCAGTCACCTGGAGGAATGGAAATCTCTCCTGTATCTGTACCTTAAGGTTTTGGAGATTGGTTACGACTTGCATGACGCCAGCTGCAGCCAGACCCTCACGTGATGCCCGAATGAGACCAGCTGGTGAGAAATAGCCTTTCATCAGAACATCATTGACGGTCTGTTCATCAACTTGCTCATCCAGCATTATCACTGCGTTGTTGATTCCCAGTACCGGTTCAGCACCGCCGATTGGGCCCCAGTTCTGACGCATTATGGAGGGGAAAGATTGGAGGACCAAGGATGCTGTTACGATATTATATATGCCAACAACTTCGAGGCCATTTATCCTAGTTCGACCCAATTCTTCTGGAGTTCCCCAGTCATCGTCTTTAGGACTTTGTACAGCATTAAAGCGCAGTAGGTCGATATCGATGAAGCTACCAAGCGTGATCTCTACACCATGAACCTCGTACGCAGATTGCACGAAATTCTGCGACACAACAACCTCTCCGCGTTCTAGCTGCAGCTTCCCTTCCCACTCAACCTCTTTCGAGAGAGTATCAAGGACCTCGTTGTTGGCCAGGATGATTCTCCCATCCTTGATTCCAGCGTAATAGTTGGCATAATACATGCTGTACTCGGACCAGTCCGACCAATTGCCCTGCAGAATACAGATAGATGAAGGGATGACATGCGTGTATTCTGTAAAACCACTTTTCAAGGCAAAATCCCTTGCCTCGAGCAGGCTGGAATAGTCCGTCTGTGGAGATTGCACTTGCAAGTTGATTTGGTAGGCATTATGGTCAAAATACTCCTCAACGGCGATGAGAGACCCCGTGCCAGTCCAAATAAAGACGGTCGTGGGAATGCAGATGCTCACAGCTAGTACCAGTGCAATGCCAATGTTTCGAACCTTGTGGGTTTTCAGCGAGGTCAGTGCATACGATGGAGCCCACCAGATGTTTCCCTTCATGAACTGTCGTTGTTCGACCATCATATCGCCTCACAGATTTCTCAACACAATGGCAGGATCGGTTCTTCCCGCCTCTCTAGCGGGAATATACGCCCCAATAATCATAGCAATAATCTGAATGGCTAGCACAGTGAGCAAGAAGTTCATAGGTACAGTAATCGTAGCTGCCAGAGTTCTGGAGAATGGACTCATCTGGAATAGAAAGAAGCCATTGACATAGGCTAACACGGCCCCCAAGATTAGACTGACCACCAGAGAGGACAAAACGACTCCCGAGAACTCAGAAAACACCATGCTTACTATTTGTCTTCTGGATCCTCCAAGTGCACGAAGGACTGCGTATTCCTTCCTGCGTTCTCGTACAACAGAACCCAAGAATAGCGACAGCGCAAAAAGACTCATGATGAGCCCCATTACAAATCCTATGGAAAAGAGACCTTCAATTGTATTCAGAAACAATGCAGTGCCGTATGAGTATGCCTTGAGGTCGAATGTTTCAGGAGTTAATACCCTTGCGCCAGTTTGACTAGCCAGAATTTCAACAAACGCACTAACATCAGCTGCATCATTCAAACTCGCCATGAAGAGATTAGTTTCCGACTTTCCAAGCTCCGTTGTCACGAAGTCGATGTTAGTGAGTACGAATCCCTCATAGCCAGACTGAAAACCAAATCCGGCTCCGAGACCAGAGGAGGGGATGTTCCCAATCCACGAATAGCCAAAGCCCGGTGCCGTGTTTACCAACCCGGTAATATTGAAGAATATTTCCCTAGTAATCCCTATTCCGCTGACTTCCACACGCAAAAGATCACCAATGGTCTTGTTCCATCGCTGAGCATGATATGGGCTTATGACAATGCCATTGTCTAGATTACCAAGCGCTGCGAGAACATCAGCCGCGTTGCCGCTGGGAAAACTGGTTTCATCAAAATGACCTACCAAGGAATATTCGGAAATATTGAGAGCTGTCACTGACAACTTGTCGATGCCCACTCTCCCCAGGGCTCGATATACAGGGGTCGCATCTGAAACCTGGCTGTAGGCTTCGAGTGTTTCACCGAAAGCGATTGGAAGAGAGTCAGTTTCGATTCTCAGGTCTGCACCAACTGCATAGTTCACTTCACGTTCAAGGTCAGTGCGAAGACTCTCAGCTTGGACAGAGAAAGATATGGTTGTTGATAAGGTGAGTGCAAGCACAAGCATCAACGGGACTATTCTTCCTCTCCGCATTCGAAGATAGGCGGCTGCAATGCGGTTCTTCTGACCCAGCAGGAAGGAAAGCCTGGAAGACACACCTGCAAGCCCCACACGTGAAACTCGGGATCCGTTGTAGGCTACGAAGAACCACGCAGCGGTTGCAAGGACTAGTTCAAGCAGCAGAATTGCCGGATCCCTTGGGAAGAAGATGGCTGCCGCTACAACGAGAGATAGGAGAATAATAGACATACCTAGAGTAAATCCATAAGCTCCCTCCTCAGGTACTATCTTCTCAGCAGATTCCTCCATCATGGAACCTATCTCTGCGCGGGCTGCTTTCTTTGCCAGATATAAGATGAAGAGCATGGGAGGAATGATACACAACAGAATGGCAGTGAGTAGAGTATCGATTTTTACAACGGAATTAAGCAGGTAGAACCAATATACGGACCAATCAAATGTCATGAAGCTTGTAGTTGCAGGGATAAGTGCGGCAAAAATGGTAGCCAACACAACTCCAAGAATTAGACTTAGCAGCGCTAGGAAGAATGATTCCCATAGGAATATTCCATAGATTTGACTCGTACTTGCTCCCTTTGACCGAAGCACTCCAACCTCAGTAGCCCTTGGTGCCATGAAGGTGTCTGCAGCGAATATAGACAGCACCAGCGAGAGAAGGAATATCGGTAGATTGAGAATGGAATATGATACCGAATTGAGATACGAGTTGACAATCCATTGCAGATAGTTGCTTTGTTCAAATCCGTCAGCCTCAACATAGTACTGCTCTTCAATTCGCGTGGCAAGAGTCCTTAATCTCTCAGAGATCATGTTCGGGTCATTTTCGAGGAGAGCATCTCTCGCCACTCGCACCAGACTATGGGCTGGAAACCACCCATCCGGATCAATGAACCCTGCTGGAAGGGAGCTTTCGAGGATCATCACGCTGTCCCTTAGGCCTAAGACAGGGAATCTTGTGTTTGTATAGTTCCAGCTGGCGCGCATATACGATGGAAATGCTTTTTCGGTCAGGCTTGAGTAGCTCCTGGGATGGTAGATGCCTGCGATTCTAACATTCTCGACGCTATATCGTTCCATGTTTCCTATTTCGAGAGGATTCTGGAAAACATAGTCCGGATCAGAAGGGTTGGGGCCATCCCTGCCAAGAATCTCCAAATCTATTTCATCGCCTATGCCTAAGGTCACATTGAACACTTCCTTGGTATAGGTAGCAAACTGACTTGACACGAGAACTTCGCCATCATTGAGGCTGAATGTGCCCTCATACTCAAAATCGATTGAAGAAAGATTGAGAAACTCGTTGCTAATGAGGATAACACGGCTGTCCTTCACCCCTGCGGAGTACTGAGGGGCATCAATATCATATTCAAAGTCATCTGGGTAATCAGTTCCCCAGAGGAAACCCAAAGTAGATTCAATCCTCATCACGGTGTCAACTAGAGGGTCATTCTGAAGATAGTCATAAGCCAAAGACCCCTGATCATCATTGTCAGTGTATGTCTTGATAAGCAACTGGAATGGATTATTCTCTAGGTAATTATCTACACTGACCTGCACACCTGTATCAGCCCAGACGATATTTGACGTGAGTAAGCTGATTCCCAAACCAAGGGTCAGAGCTAGACTCAGTGCTCGGAAAGGATTGGCCTTCATTGCACTCAGAGCATATGAAAGCGGGTAGAGTCGACTCCTAGGAGTGAACACGACAGATCTCACTGGTCTCCCCACATAAGTCACTCCCGAATAGAGGAG
>JAHQWZ010000177.1 GCA_029856425.1 Candidatus Thorarchaeota archaeon | reverse complement strand
GTCAAGTGGACGGAGGGACATCACTGCATCCTTCATTTTCCAGAACTTCCCATCGAAATCGAATGGCTCAGAGGTCTCCCAAACTTTTCGAATGATTTGAAGTGCTTCTCTGAGTTTTCCAACCTGACCTGAATAGCTTAGGCCATATGGTTCTATATTCTCTATCTCGCCTGCACCAATGCCCAAGATTGCCCTGCCATTACTGATGTGGTCTAAGGTGAGGAATGCCTGTGCAAGGAGTATCGGATGTCTTCGAATTGGCTCAGTGACTGCAGACACAAGCTTCACATTCTCGGTAGCTGCAGCGCAGGCGGCCATGATAGTGAATATCTCATAGAATGTATGAGGAGACTTCTGGAGGAACGAGAGAGGAGTTATATCTCCTGTCCATATGCTCTCTGGAATGAATCCAGCGAAATGATCTGGAAATGCCATGCTATCGTAGCCCAAGGAGTCTATGGTCTTAGCATTCCTCAGCGCATTCTCATAGGGCGGCAGGAATGGCCCTGGCGCCCCTATCTGCAAGTCGTGTATGTCAGTCAATTAATCACCTTTCTCAGCAAAAGCGATGAGCACATCCTTCACACTTTGAAAGTCAGAGAGGTGCATGAACTCATCAAGACCATGATAATTGTTGTCGTCACGCAATGTTCCATAGCAGGCCGTTGGAATGCCGACTTCTGTGAAGAAATGGCCGTCATTGCCTCCAAGGTCTGCTGCTATTGGAATGTCAGGGTCTACCGCCTCCTTAACGGCTTCATGAAACCTTTGGATGAACTTGTCATCTGGATCTGAACTCCATCCATGAACATTCATTTTGAACTCAATAGTGGCCTCCACGCCTGTTTCTTCCTTTGCCTTCTCTAGAAACTCGGCAATGCTCTTCATGACTTCAGCTGGATTCTCCTCTGGAATCAATCTGCAGTCAAAGGTTATCTCGGCTTTTCCAGGGATAATATTTGACTTGCTGCCTGATTGATACATAGTCATTGAGAATCGACCCCATAGTTTCTGATGAGGTGTTCCTGGAGGTGCTGGCAGATTTGATATGACCTTCCGTCTCAAATCTACATAGTCCAGCATTACGTTTAGTAAAGGTATAGAGAGATGAATTGCATTGGCATATGCAAACGGATAACCTGCATGGCCCTGATTTCCATGCACCGTGATAGTGCCTGAAACAACACCGCTGGCGCCAATACTGACATACTCTGGTCCTGAATCCACAACAATACAGAAATCACCCCTAATCTTTGGCTTGCCATTAATCAGGTAGTCTATGCCCCAAGCGCCTCCAATCTCTTCGTTTGGAGAGATTAGCAGCTTCCAGTTAATCTTCGATGTTCCTTTCTGAATCAGTTCCTTAGCGGCGCTGACACAAGCAACAATGTTGCCTTTATTATCAGATACACCCCTACCAAAGGCCTTGTCCTTTTCGAGTGTGAGCTTGAAGGGGGGTTTCTTCCAGGATTCCACGTCGCCCGCTGGGACCACATCGTAGTGTGTACATAACAGAACTGTTTCTTTTGCACCTACTTCAAGTGTCGCCACAATGTTCGGTTGGGGTGTTTCGTCATGCTTCGAGTCGAAGACTTCAACCTTGAGGCCAGCCTCTTCACAGTACTTCTTGATGACTTCAGCACATTCTGCATAGTTGCTTTTCTCATCACTGTTAGTATCTAGTTCCACTAGCTCGCGCAGAAAACTCTCTTCCCACTTGTCCATTTGAAATCAGGCTCCGGGTGGCTGGAGATTGGAGAACGCTTCTAATAGATTAGTATTCCGTCTACTTCTGACAAGTCTGACAGTAGTTTGTTTTGAACCGATTGGCAGTGATTTCAGACACACGACCTCCACAAAGAGGGCACATTCCACCTCCTCTATTATGGACCATTAGGAAATCACGCTTTTCCGTTCCAAACTCATTGAGGTCTCTATGGGATATGATTTCAAGGACCCGAGAGAGAACTGTCCTCATTGCCTTGTATAGCTTAACAGTCTCTTCATCGCTCAATGTAGAACGCCTCCTGAAGGGTAGAATCCCAGCATAGAGCAATATCTCGTCAGCATAGGCATTACCTATGCCCTTCACGAATCTCTGATTCCGAAGGACATTCTTGATTTGTCCTCTATGTCTACGGATACGCTCTTTGAATATCTCAAGCGTAAGGGAGGGATCCAATGCGGAGGGGCCTCTTCCCGAGAACCCAGCCACGTCGGAGTAGTCACCCTTCAAGACAAGATAGGCACGCCCCATTCTCTTTCGATCATAGTACCAAAGTGTACCTTTTTCAGTTCGTATCGAGAACATGTCAGTCTTTGTGGGAGTACGATGTTTATCCAATAGACGAAACCTACCTGTTAGCATTGGATTCACAACTAAATCATGTTCATCCATTTCCATTATGATGAACTTGCCATCAGGTCTGAAAGAGTGAAACGTTTCCCCTATTGAGCCCTCTTCAAACTCTCCAGCAGTTTTGCCATGAATTACAATATGGTCGTGCACTTCTACATTCTGAATTTCACAGCCAGTGAGTCGCTCGGCGAGTCTATTTGCAATGACCTCAAGCTCGGGCAGTTCAGGCATTTCAGGCGACACCAGAAGTTGATGTTTGATTGATGTTTCGGCGTTCTTGGATATAAACATCCACTGTTGACTTCTCTCTTTGTGACTCTCCCTACACAGAAAGGGGGATAAGATGTTGGGTTATTCTTTACAGCAGCGTGGTGACTTGCAATGGAGTCTAAAGGAACTGCGGTAATGATTCTCGTAGTGACAGTAGCTGGAGTTTTCATTGCATATCCGCTGCTTATTGGCCTAGGAAACCAGAGTTATGCCAATGAAATCGGGATTCTCTATATCTCTATACTTGGTAACTCTTCCGACATTGTCTATCCGGAATTAGGCGAGGCAAATTTCAAGCCTGACAGTCTTGGAGGCTGGAGTATTCAAGTCGAGATGGTAAACGACTCGGAAGGCTACGAGAATGTCAATGTTTACGCTAGCTCGTTCACAGCCAGCAATGATGATGTCACTCAGATCTACAATTCCTTGTTTCACGGACTGAACATCTCTTTGGTATCCACGAGAACAACCATTGATCTCTTGAACTCAAACGCCTCAATAGGATACTTGGTGGACATTATATTTGATGACAACACTTGGATTCATGTCTACACGTTTCTGGGTCAGAATGAGTTTCTCCTTCTGAATGGTACGTATACAGGTACATTCAACTATCAAGCGGAGTTTCCTGCTTGGAGCATCAGTAGAGACACAAACATGCTCAATGGAATCTGCCTGGAATCAATTTCAGTGCTTGACCCATTTGAGAATACTCTTCATAGATTCTTTGCTAATTATCTAGGGTGAGCGATTGCTAACTCGAAATGCATCCACAAGCAGAAGTTGATGTAGCGACATAGGAGTGTCTTTTTCAAAGGTCCACAGTCTTTTTCGCTCTGATAGAATAGACCAATGGTAATTGCACGTCTGGATTCTCATAGTACCAGTATCCATCATCTCTCTGCTTGAAGAAAGGAAACTGCTGAAAGGGAGACTTTGGAAATTCATGCATGAATTCTATGCGTAGTCCAGCATTCACTATTGCTGAAATTACCTTGCCCAAACCGTGTGCCCATTCATAGTCAACTTGAGGCTCAATTTGTGCACCTCCATACGAAGCATCAACCTCGAATTCATGGGGCTCATCTGAGTGAAAATAGCTCCGCTTAAACTTGAAGTCATCCGTGGCATCCCAGTCAAACATCCACATGAAAGGATGAAACTCAGCGATGTAGAATGTCCCACTAGGATTGAGGAAGTGAGCAACAATCTCAGCCCAACGGTTTAGGTCGTTGAGCCAGCAATGGACACCATACGATGTGAAGACAATGTCAAACTTGCTATCAAGTGCTTTGGGCAGGTCATAGACATTCGACTGAACAAAGTCAGCATCAATGCCAGTCTTCTCAGCCAATCCTCTTGCCAGATTGATTGCATCACTTGAGAAGTCAACACCAGTGACCATCGCTCCTTCTCTAGCCCATGAGAGTGTGTCAAGACCAAAATGACATTGTAGGTGTAAGAGGGTCTTTCCTTTGACATCACCCAGTTCCTCCAGCTCGATTGAGTTCAGAGTAGTCTTGCCTTCAAGGAATGCCTCTGTCTTGTAGGTCTCTGAAGAATAGTGGTCCTTTGCAAACTTGTCCCACATCTTCCTGTTGGCTTCGAAGTACTTCCGCAGGTTCGACATAATTATCAAGACGCAGAGCACGAATAAATGCCATCCGTTAATTGTAATATGTTGAGCAAAAGAGCCATTTTAGATGACCACCATTCATGAGGCCTCTGGAAATTTGAGAAGTCAAAATCGCACCAGAATGTTCATGATAGCGTTCGTGACTCTCCTCGAAAGATGTACACCGACAGGATTCCAAGTATGATATTCAAAGAATGGTGAATTACAATGAACAGGATTAGCCCGAGATTGTATAGGGTAATGAAGTTGTAGAATTGCATGAAGAGGAAGATTGTGTTCCAGCCTATGAGTAGGAGAGCATAGATCCGGACCACTCTGGGATTGAACGACTGTGCGTGAACCTTATGGAAACCAACTCCTATCAAGATTGAATTGACTACAATAATATAGAGAGCTGGGAAGTGCATCGATGCGAATGCAGGGACATTGAACCATGCGATCAGCACGGCAGTCCCATAGATTGACAGGACGAAAGCAAGTGTCATTATACCGGCAGCTATTGTGAGAATTTCTTGGTGATATTTCCTAGACAGACCGTAGTATCCCGCGGAAAGGAGTGGTGTACTAAATGGGATGAAGAGGCCATAGACGAAGGAGAAGTGGAACATGTAACCGTTCACGTCAAAGTATCCAATCGGCAGAGCGAGTAGATAGTACGTTAGTGC
>JAHQWZ010000176.1 GCA_029856425.1 Candidatus Thorarchaeota archaeon | reverse complement strand
TCTGGGACTCTTCCAGACTATCACGGACTACTCCATTCATCGCATCAAAACAGCCCTTGACGAATGACTCCCTATAATCGGGTTCCTTTGAACACCAATCACCACCCATGATTATCAGTTCGACCTTTTGAATCGAGTGCCCGATTGAGGCTAACTGAGTGAGCCTGCTCCCCACCTGCCTGAATGAATCAAAGTCGTTCTGCAGCCCCCTCATAGTAGCGGGTTCATGTCCAGTATAGCTCTGCGGTACCCCTGCATCGGGCCCACCGGGGCAATAGGCGCACTCTCCATGAGGGCACTTGTGGGGTTCTGTCATTACTGCTACAACAGCGACGCCAGATGCAGTCCGAACGGGGCGTTTCTGCATCAAGGGCTGAAGTATTTCCAGTTCCTCAGGAATCGCTGCTTGCAGTACATCGGCGTTCGAGGGAACCCGGGACGCCCTATGCATTCCACAGATTTTACTTTTAATTCGATTTATCTCACGTCGGTCAAGAACCTTCTCGGAACTGAGAAGAGAATCGATGATTTCCCTATACAATACATAGGCATCTGGTAGAGGCATTCTAAGAGATTACACCAAAGTGTCCGGTTAAAGGATGTGGTCTGCCAATAATGATTACAAATGCCTCTCCACAAGGCAATCCTTAAAACATCAACAAGTTTCTCAGATATACAACAGTAGAGGTAGAACAGAATGCCTGGTTCACATGGTTCATTGACAAAAGCCGGAAAGGTCCGAGAGTCAACTCCAAAGGTTAGAGGCCGTGAACGTCACACACCAATCCCTCGAGTGCGTAATAAGAGAAACTTCACAAAGCGCTTTGTGAAAGGGAAGCTGGTTGGACAGGCTAGAACGAGATAATTTCAGTACTGTTTCTTCAGACCCATCGAATCACGATGGTATTTTCCAAACTCAGTGATTTTTGAAAGCTGGTCACTTCGAAAGACCGGACCTTCAACACACACAAGGGCTCCTGTGGGATCAAGAGCACATGTCCCGCAGATTCCACATCCACACTTCATAAATCGCTCCAGAGAGGCCTGAAATGCTATTCTGTGTTCTTTTGCCAGCTCATAGAGTCCAAACATCATTAGTTCAGGACCACATGTATAGAGCGTGTCCGGAGTTTCGCCATTTAGGATTTCTTTAGAAGCTTCAGTGGCAAGTCCTTTGTAACCCATGGACCCATCGTCAGTAGATGTCTGGAGTTGAAGATTTGTTTTGGTCGAACTATCAAACTCATTCAGATAGACTAGTTCTCCTTTAGTTCTAGCGGCAATTAACAGCGTCACCTGTACATCCAACCTAAGAAGTTCATATGTTAGTGGCCTTAGTGGTGCCATCCCAATGCCACCTCCAACCACTAGTGCCTTCTTGGATTCTGTATTGAAAGGCGTGCCAAATGGCCCACGAACTCCGATTAATTGCCCAACATCCAATGAAATCAAAGCGTTAGTGGCTTCACCAATAGGTGCCACGGTCACTCCTGCATCAGGAGGGTTCCAGTAGGAAACACTCATTGGTATTTCATCCACGCCAGGAACCCAAATCATCATGAATTGTCCTGAGTGAAATCTCGTGTCATCAGATGGATATCTGAATTTGAGTGTTCGCGTCTTATCGCTCTCCTTCACCACATCGATGACCCTAACGGATTTTGGACTGCCCATGAGTCTGTCAAGATTCAAGACTGTTTACCTCCCTGCTAGACCCACGATTTCCGACACCTCTGAGAATCCTTCATCTTGGAGGTAATTTTCCACGCCCTCTTTGATTTCTCTAAACACGTCCATTCCATCCATCACTGCGGTTCCAATCTGAATTGCACTTGCACCTGCAAGGTGCATTTCCACAGCATCTTGCCATGTGGTCACTCCTCCCACACCAATGATGGGTACTGAGAGAGCTTTATGGAGGTCATATATGCATCTGACAGCAATGGGGAAGACTGGAGGTCCAGATAGGCCACCTACTTCATTTCCTAGGACAGGACGCCTCTGATGTATGTCAATCTTCATGGCACGAACAGTGTTGATTGCGACGATGGCGTCAACCTCGGCTCGTTCTGCAGCAATTCCTACTGAAACAATATCAGATGTATTAGGTGTGATTTTGGCAAAGACAGGACAGCCGACGGCGGCCTTTACGGCCTTAACATACTCGTATGTGAGACTGGGATCATGAGAAATCTGTGCGATTTCAGCGTGAGGGCAGGATAGATTGAGCTCAATCGCATTTGGCTCCATCTCAACTCCTTTGGATGCAACATCAGCTATCTCTTGAGGCGAGTTCCCAAATATGCTGAGTACGATTGACACATCGCTTTTCTTGAGTTCAATCATTTCCTCTACAAAAGAGTCAATGCCAGGGTTTGTCAGACCTACTGCATTGAGCAATCCGCCATGAGATGTTGCTAAGATTGGCCCGGGATGACCCGGTCTGGGTTTGGGACCAATAGATTTTGTGACAACAGCATCGGCTCCCGATTCGTGAACTCGACGCAGAGTAGAGCTGGTGACTCCCAGAACACCTGAAGCAAGCCAATATCCTTGTATCTTCAAGAGAGCACCTGGGATTCAAATTGGCGGCTATCTCGTAATAAGGTAGATGGATGGCAGAGGATAAACGTCGCCTAGCACTAAACTTATCCGACTCACCATAGTCAATCAAGCTTGGGGTAGAACTGATTGGAAGCGCATCTAATCCTCACCAGCTTTGGCCTCTTCTTGATTGATGAGAGAGGGAAGGTTATCTCAAAATGGGCTGCATATCCTGACGTGGAAACGATAGCTTCCGAGTTCTCTAATCTAGGAGAAGGGCAGCCCACAGAACACTTGGAGAACATAGCCAATGAATTAGCGAGTTTTGGAGTTGAGAGGGTTATAGTTGAAAATGGAATGGTAAGCCGTGCTCTATCTGGTCTGACTCAAATTCCAGTAAGTGTAAACGAAACATCACCTGTGTTCAAGACCTTCCGAGATAATCAAGACTCTTACCTCTTGGAATCAGGCCTTCTGCATGATAAGAAGGACGTCGCTTCATTTAGACGAGCAGTGGCTATCCATGTATCTCGAGCAACAATAACTGCTGCCAGTGAAGAGAAGGACCTTCTTGTGAAGCATGCAATAGATGCAATCGGTGAAGTTGATAGGTCCATCAATATTCTAGCAATGAGGTTGAGAGAATGGTACTCGCTTCATCACCCATCCCTAAACGATTTGGTGGAGGACCACGAATTATTCGCTAATGTGGTGAGTAAATGCGGGGAGCGTTCAGTTGTCAAAGTCGAATGTCTATCCGAAGCAGGAGTTTCAGACCAGCAAGCCCAAACCATCATGGACGCAATGCTCAGAGACCTAGGGGCGCCTTTCGAGGTTAGTGACTTGGTAATCGCCCAAAGCTTAGCGAATACAATACTGACCCTCTTTGCTGAGAGACGTGAGATTGAGGAATATGTTGGTAAGATAATGGATTCTGTTGCACCAAACATAACAGCTCTCGTGGGTCCTCTCGTGGGGGCTCGCTTAATCAGCTTGGCTGGGTCATTGAAAGAACTGGCTCAAAAACCTTCCAGCACGGTTCAAATCTATGGGGCAGAAAAGGCATTATTTAGAAGCCTGAAGACAGGAACAGACCCGCCGAAACATGGGATTATCTATCAAGTGCCTGAGATTCATAGTGCCCCGTATTGGCAAAGAGGGAAAATTGCGAGGGCATTAGCTGGGAAGATCTCCATTGCTGCACGCATCGATGCATATTCCAAGAGGAACGTTGGGACGGAACTCAAGAAGAAGTTTCTAGAGAGAGTGAGTGAGATTAGAACGCAAAATGCTGAAGAGCCAGCGCCAAAGCCTGCAAAGAAATTCGCCAAGAAACCAGCAAAGCGCGGGAGAACTCGTGGTCATCAGAAGAAGAAACAAGGAGGGAAGAGATAGTGACCACAGTGGAGAATTATAGGTTTCCTGGAGTCTTCCAGATCATTGACAAAGCCAAGTCCACTCTTGCAACACAAAGTATTGTTCCAGGACAGAGTGTTTATGGCGAAAAGGTCTTGACCATAGAGGAAAAGGGGGATTTCCGCATCTGGAATCCTCGAAGGTCAAAGCTGGCTGCGGCAATTCGGAAAGGAATCAGAGAAATGCCGATACAGCCGGGATCACGAGTTTTGTATCTTGGAGCAGCATCAGGTACAACAGTTAGCCATTGCTCAGACATTGTGGGCCCCCAAGGGATTGTGTATGCAGTGGAGTTCTCCGCACGAACGGCTAGGGGGCTTCTTCAGCTGGCTGAGTCGAGAGAGAATATCATCCCGATAATTGAAGACGCAAGACATCCCACCAAGTATGCGCCTTTCATAGCTGGACCGATCGATGTAATCTATCAGGACATTGCCCAACCAAATCAGGCCCGTATTCTAAGCGATAACATCAAGGTCTTCGGCGGTTTCGGTGTATGGGGATTGATTGCTATCAAGGCAAGAAGTATTGACTCAACTGCGCCGATTGATGATGTCTATAGCAGCGAAATGGCCACATTAGATGCCCAAGGTCTTGAAATTATTGAGAATGTGAATCTTGAACCCTTAGAGAAAGACCACAGGTTCTTGGTGTGCCGTGTCACGGAGGGGCGTTTTTGACTCCGCCAATTGACAAAATTGTCCAACATGAAATTGATTCCATAAATGATCATATGCCTGCTACCAGATTCAGCCTACGAGATTTGGTTAAATCGGATGACCCGCACTATATGACCAGAAGCGGAGAAAAGTCCATCCTCAAGATGGATGAGATATCCGAATTGATGCGCGTAGTGCCTGCAAAATTTCATGATGAGATCAGGCTGCCTATAGTGATTCTCCGAAGAATGGACTACGGAACTGGAATCTACACTATTGCTGGAGGAAAATCCGAGCTCTTTCTAGTCCATCA
>JAHQWZ010000175.1 GCA_029856425.1 Candidatus Thorarchaeota archaeon | reverse complement strand
AGAAAATCATGTAGATGCTACCGCCATTTTGATACATATGGGAAAAGTGGGACAATACAATCGCATCATGTGCTTCCATCGCAGCCTTCATCGCATGGTAGACATTCTCTAATTTGTCATAGGTTGCCACAATGTCAATTGTGTCACCTATTGCGTATCCAGACGTGGTGAAACTGCTTGGATAGTACATATCATATCTGTGTTCCCACCACCTCTTTGAAGGTCCCTCACCGTAGTCTTTGGCTCCGTTTGATAGACATATCTCTACAGATTTCGCTTCCGCCAGATCATTTTCAGCAGGAGTGCCATCAAATCCCAGCATCAACATACAATCACCATCATCAACATCAAAATGATTTGCAACGAACATTGCGGTGTCAACTGGATCGTAGAGGCGAACCAGCGATGGAGTCGTGTGTCGGAAGATTTGTCTAATTGCTACAAGTCCGCTATGCACATCTCGAAACGCCATACTTCTGAATCGGCGCTCCTCTGGTATTGGAAACATGCGTAGGGTCGCTTCTGTAATGACACCGAGAGTGCCCTCGGAACCGATAAAGAGCTGCCTTAAATCAGGCCCAACAGAATGCCTCGGAACAGCTTTTGTACTGATCACACTGCCATCAGCCAATACAACCTCAAGTCCGAGAGTCAAGTCCTCAATCTTTCCATACAGGGATGAGAGTGATCCTCCCGATCGTGTCGCAATAAAACCTCCGACGTTTGATGCTCTGAGGGACGTTGGAGTATGTCCCATTGTATAGCCATGGCGATTTACAGCTTCTTCTAAATCAATTCCAACGACACCAGATTGTACCGTGACCAATAGAGATTCATGGTCGATGCTGAGAATCTTGTCCATCCGTTTTAGATCGAGCTGCATCCCCCCATATATTGGAAGGGTTCCACCACATGTACCTGCTCCACCTCCCACAGGAGTAACTGGAATCTTCATCTCATTTGCTATCATCAGCACTTGAGAAACTTCCTCAGTGGATACAGGAAAGACGATTAAATCTGCAAGCGGTAGAGCTTCGCCAGCACGAATCTTGGCTTCACTAAGGGGCCACGCATCATGAGCATTAAGAATTGCATCAGTTGCCTGAGTTGTAACGTTATCATTTCCTACAATGGATTCTATCCGCTTCACGAGCTTAGTCTTAACCTTGGAGTCCAACATTCACCCCTCACTTCTTAGGCAGTCTCTTTGCGATGAAGACCATGAGGTCGTCTACCTCAACCGAACTTCCGCTTCTGAACAAGTTGGCCTCAATCTGTGCAGTACAGAGAGGGCATGGTGCCAATATTCTGTCTGCTCCCGTCTTGTTAATCGCAACCAAATTCTCTTGAACAACTGCATTTGCTACATCCTTTGAATGATATGCTACCAAACCTCCGCCTCCGCAGCATGAGTCTTCGGCTTCTGATATGACAATCTTTACACCGTTAATAGCTTTGAGAATTTCGATTGCATCCTCCATTGTTCGACGAGATGTGTGCCTAATGAGATGACAAGGATCATGTACAGTCACTGTGACATCACTAAATTCGCTTGTAGAACCAAGAGCCTCACTTATTTGAACAAGTCCAACCTCTTCAACAAGGTACTCGACCATGTGATAGATTGGAATATCCCAATTGTCACGTTGGCTGATTTTGGAGAGCATGGATGTACAGCCTGCACAGGTTGTCACGACTTTCTTGATTCCGAGCGCTTCGACTTTCCCCTTGAGTAACGCGGAGAGTTTCCGAGAGGTTTCATCATCACCCATGAGTTCGGATGGCAAGCCACAACAGCTCATTTCATCGATTAATGTAAAGTCAACGTCAAAGTAGCTGAGAACAACCTTTGCTGCCTCTCGTACCTCTTGAGCTAGCTCTTCAGCTTGACAGCCAGGATAGAATAAGACCTCGGCTCCTGTTTTGATAATGTCCTCTATGTAGGGAATTCCTAAGCGTTCAAGCCGCACATCACGACTCTCCACCTTCTCTTCAGGATCCTCCCATGGCTCGAACGCCAAATTGTATTTCGTAATGATTTCCCTGACAACATGGAGTCCTTTTGGAACTAAGTCAGGACGATGCTTGAAGATTCTTGCTCTTACAAGATTGACAACTTCTGGAATATTGACATTCTTTGGACAGACTTCTCTGCAAGTCCCACAACCTGTGCACAGATACACCTTATCCGCTGTGGACCAGAACTCCGGAGGAGAACGACTGAGTTCTACAGCTATACTTCTTGGTCCTGTGAAGCGATCAACTCCAATTGCAGCGACAACAGGACAATGGTTGATACAGAGACCACAGTTGATGCAATCTTCGACTGAATGAACAATTTCAATCTCATCCTTGCGATAAGGTGTGATACGTTCTTCCTTGAGGGTATGCTTCACGAACTCAAATGCCTCTTCTTCTGTCACCTAACTCGCCTCCCTTACCATTTTCACTGCATTTCGACCTGCAGCAAAACCTGTGTTCAGGGCAACACCTAATCCGCTCTTTTCCATTGAGTAGTTGTATTTAGCCAGAATCGACCCAGCACAATAGAGATTCCTAGCATGTTCAATACCGTCGGCATCTATTGGTCGGAAATCCATATCAACAGCCAAACCAGCAGCAAAAAGGGCATGACCATCTGGAGAAAGCGAGTAAACGTTTGTATGGTTTGTAGGACGTACATCCTCTGCCGAGTAAAGACTAGAAGTTACTGGCATTAGATTGAACACAGTTTCTCTGATGCCAGTCTCGTCAGCTTCTAGTCCGCCTCCTATAAATTTCCCGGGAGCAAGTATGATTGTCTTGGGAGAGATGGTCACTTCTCGACGAGGGCTCTGGGCGACGACGCTCTCAACCATATCATTCTTGATAGTGGCTGATTTAGCTTGATGTCCAATGAGAAGTGTTCCTCCAGCTTTTTTGAATACTCTATCCATCGCTCTTTGAAGCCTGAATCCTGGGACAGAAGGAGGTAGCGAAATCAGCTCAAACACCTCTACTCCGAGCTCCTTCTGTATCTGAGCCTGATTCTGTGATGCCTGTTCAATGCCAAGAACTGGCGGGACTGCAACATGAGTGGCACCTAGCTTGTCTACGTGTGCTTTTAGGGCAGAAGTAAGATGATCTACAGATCCTTCATGGTCAAAGTGCCTAGCGAGTTCTATTGATGAAATGTTATATGGCTTCCCGAATGGGGCAATTTCCACCTCGCAGTGCCCTATCTTATGGGGAAACTCACCAGTGCGTAGCTGGCTCTCAAGATATGCTCTCATGGCTGACTGCGCATCAAACTCCGAATGCCCAGAAAAGCCCGCGAAGATGAGTACATTATCGGGGTGGGCGTTCAGAGTATCAGACCACATTGTTTCTTGAAGCAGACATGTTGGTTTTGTAGTTCCTAAAGCCGTTATTGGAAATATATTCCTGTCAAGATCACCAACAAGCGCGGCGCATGATCCAGCTAATCGCTCCTTCAACCAAGATATCGATTCACTCACATGAGCAATCACATATTCAATTGACTCGTTATCTTCCGCTTTCAGTCCAATTATTCCGTACGGGTGAAACGGATATAGACTCAGGATTGCACGTAGTCCATCAATAGGGGTTTTGAAAGGCAGTTCAATCTCCGGGAAATACTCCTTGAGGGCAAGACCCTCAGGTGGATATCCTATGATATCTATAGCACCAGATGAATACGCGGTGGCACTCTGACCGGTTCTCATCACTAGAGCTTCAAGACCATTCTCAGCTGCAATTGTACCCGCCACAATGCCAGCCATCCCGCCACCTATGACTAAGACATCTGGAGTGGTATTCATCTAGCTCGCCTCCTCCCAAGGTTTTGGATCGTATTCGGTTTCTATCTGGTCAAGATTGCCAACACATGCATAGAGTCCTTGTGCAACCTCCTCCTGGGCAAGCTGAACTCCTCTCATCGGAGGCCTAATCCCTTTCCAACGCTCAGCCCGGAAGTCCAATATATCCACAAGATAGTCTTCTCCAGTCAAATCGAGTTCATCAGCCAGAATCGCTGCAGCTTTGTATGTGCAAAAGGTTCCTTGACATGGTCCGGTTCCGAGACGCACGCGTCGCCTAAGATCATTCAATGTCTGAGGGAACTCGTTCCTTATGGAGTACCGAATCTCAGCCTCAATCACTGGTTCACATGTACATACTGTGGTTCTCCATTGGGAATGCTCCTTAACAAGGTCGAGAACCTCAATCATCTGGGTTCCACGACGAGCCCTCATCCGCTCCATTGCGTGCTGAGAGAGATTATAGTCCTTAGCAAGAGTGAGGACATCTACATCAGATTCCATTCCTGGGAGAGGCAATTCCTGGGTGGTACATTTTGCCTCAATATTCAGCTTTTGACAGATTAGGTCTGTGGCTGCCTCAGCCATATGCCTACACATGACAAGCTTTCCACCCGTGAAGCTTACCATGCCTGAGATACCATCAGACTCGTGGTCTATCACTTCATAGCCTCTTGTCACCTCGCCCTCTGGCACCTTCCAGATAGGCATAAGGGGTCTAACTCCCTCCATTGTACGGATTATGCGAGCCTCTCTTATTGAGGGAATTACCCATTCTATGCTTTTCAATAGGTATTCGATTTCATCGTGTGTTGCGACTAGGATATCAGGATCCTCCCAGGTATCAAGAGCTGTTGTTCCAAGTAGAGTGGTGTTTTCGTGTGGGAATAGGTAAATCATGCGTCCATCCACAGCTTTCGCAATGATCCCCACATTTACTACTCTCCTATCTAAGATTACGTGAGCGCCCTTATTCAGACGCAGGTCAAGTTTAGCTCCGGCTAGGGCAGCGAGAGTATGAGCCCAAGGACCTCCTGCGTTAATAACCGTCTTTGTGGCTGCGCTTTCGATCTCACCTGTTATTCGATTGTAGTATGTGACACTCTCTATGGCG
>JAHQWZ010000174.1 GCA_029856425.1 Candidatus Thorarchaeota archaeon | reverse complement strand
CTCCGAAGGATAAGATCACTTTGTTGCCAGGTCTCTCTACAGCATCAGCTGTCCTTCTTGCCAATGATACAGGTTTTGGAACATGGGGTGCTCCATTGCTTGTCCATACAACTATTGGATCCGGCAATGTCATAATCTACACACCATGGCTGACTCTGGATTCCCTAGCTGACAATGGTCAGGTAAATTACGAGCTTGTTCTATGGCCCTATTTCAATTACTTCATTTATTCATCAACCATGTATCTTGGCGGAGAGTCAGCTTTCACGTATGCAGAATGGAGCTATTCCCCAGTACCAAAATTCGAACAGCAAGTCATAATTGGATTTGTTGTGGTCGTGCTAGCTGGAGTAACATTCTCGTCATATCGAACTATGAAAAGGAAGTCAGAAAGTCAAACTGAAGTGCTAACTGAGATTGAGCGGGCTGAGCTTCTTATAGAAACTGAAACTGAGATTGACAACTGGGAAGACATTGGTATGCATCGCCAGCTAGGCGGCTTTCTGATTCAGCTATTCATTACTCTGATGCTTGTTATCCCGCGAGTTGTATTGACAATAATGGTGTATCCCCTATTCATCATGCCATTCCCACAGGCGGCAGGATGGTATTCATTCAGTGTAAACCTCTTCCTTGGTCTTTGGACATTGTTTGACCTTGGCACAAGCGTGGCTTTGGCCAAATACTTCGCCGAATATAGAGTGTCAAAGCCAGAGGAAGCTGTCAAGTATGCACAGATATTTGTCTGGTTTCAATGTATAACCGGAGTCGTCCAGGTTTCTATTGTTGCTTTCGTGGGCTCCATCGTCTTTCCGCACACCTACCTCGCACACCTCTCCTATGTCTTCATCGCTCACTCTGTATTCCAATTTCCAGGATTCACACTTCTATTCATTCATGTGTTCAGGGGAATGAACAGGATTGACTACCAGCAAGTCACGTACGTTCTCAAGTACATAGTATTCGACATAGTTGGACAGTACTCATTGATCATTGTCTTTAGAATCTGGGGTGCTAGCAATCCCATCTTCGGCGAGGCTTTAGGGGGTGCAATAGGGCAGGCTATTGGATCCTATTTGTCTGAGTGGCTCACGTTCTTCGTGTGTCTTTATATTTTCAGAGGATTGGGTCTAAAGACTAGTACCCTGTTTCGGATTGACTTTGGCAGAGAACAAATTGTTCGGGCTCTCAAGTTTGGTGGAAAATGGACGGTGGGAGCTGCAGCCGTCCCCTTGGTTTGGTTCTATCAAATGCTTCTCATTAGCACAAACCTATTGAATTGGTCCGCTCTGCAGGGACAGTTTCAGCTCGCATGGGATCTTGCCATCATGGTTTCAGTCGTTGGATTATTCATGGAGGGAATGCTTGGTGGAGTATCTGAGGCGTATTCTCATGGCAAGAAGAAGCTCACTGCCCTTTATACCGCTCAAGGTTTGAAATATGGCGCATTCTTTGTTTTCTGGCTTGTTTCAGTCCTTGCAGCCCTGGGTTGGAGAGCAATCTTAGGAGCCGCAGGCCTTGAGTGGGCATACGCTGCTGAACTCCTTCAATTCTTCCTCATCTTTCAGGTCTTTGGCTTTTGGAGTTGGCTCGGTGACTGGATGTTTGCAGGTGCTGATCGAACCGGTCTTGCAGCTGCAGTTTGGATTCTCGAGCAATCTCTTCGAGCGGTCTTCATGACCTTTTTCGTATTGACGGAGCCAGTTGTGTTTGGACTCTACCTCGGAGGTATGCCTGGGATTATTGTTGGATATACTCTAGCACTTATCATAAAGGACATAGCAATGTGGGCTCTCATCAGACGCACTATCTCAGCTCCAAAGCTATATCTGTGGCAGAGCTATGCCGGGCCTGCGATAGCGGCAATTGCCAACTTCATTGCGTTGGAACTACTCGCTATAGTATTTTGGCAAGGAGAGATTGTGACATCTGCTATCCTATTCTTCATTGGAGTCCTTCCATCGCTTTACCTGTATTCATTCATCAGCGGAATCACTGGCACTTGGGATACTCGAACAGTCAAGGAGTTCAAGCGTGCATCAGACATGGTGACTATGAGGGGCATTGGATGGTTAGCTAGAAGGTTCTATGGTTCAATAGCTCTTGGCGCAAAGGTGTCCCCTATCCATGACAGATTCCCAATTGACATCTATGATGAAGCCATGAAGGAAGCTGAGGAACTCACAAGAGAAAAGAAACAGCTGGTAATCTAGTTTCAGTTCTGTTTGAATGAACCAGCAGAAGAACGGAACCTAGAGCTCTAAGTCATCTGGGAGCTCTTCACCATGCTCTTCGCTCTCTGCAGCTTCACGAGCAATGCCAATCTTGATGAGTGTGACTAGGTACCCCGCAATTCTGTTCCGTACTTTCTTGGTCTTGGCATCGGTGAGTTGTTCCACAAGCCGCTTATTGCTCTCAAAATCTTCTGTGAAGGTGTCTGGGTACAACTGAAGGAGCGTTCTTGCTGCATTCTTGATGTATCTTGGTCTTACGCTACCCAATTCTAACTCACCGTTATCAATGACTGAAACAGCGTGCCTTAGAATATGAATATAAAGCATGTGGTGCCTACCTCGTTTGGGAGCGGCGATTGCGTCATGCTTTACGAAACCCTTGCCCTTGCGTACGAGGAGATTGAGAAAACATCAGGAACGCTTGAGAAAACGCGAGTCTTCTCGGAGCTACTGGAGAAGGCAAATCCTTCGGAAATAGACAAAATAATAGCCCTCACAATTGCTAAGCTACATCCTGATTGGACTGGAGAGCCTGAAATCGGGATTGCAGAAAAGATGGCGGTCCAGGTGGTCGCAGCTGCTGCATCTGTAAGAGAGAGTGTGGTCAAGAAGAAACTGAGGGAAATTGGAGATATTGGTGCTGTTGCTGAGTTTCTCTTAGAGGAAGGCGCACAAGCCTCTCTCTTCGCAGAAGATTTGACTGTCCAGCTTGTCTATGACACTCTGGATGCCATCTCGAAAATAACGGGTTCCGGTAGTTCTAAAGATAAAACTGCCAAGCTTGTCGGGCTACTCTCTGATTCATCACCACTTGAGGCCAAATACATACTCCGCACCATAACGGGACAACTTAGGCTCGGGCTTGGATACATGGGAGTAATGGACTCGCTATCACTGGCTTATACTGGTAGTAGAGAGGCACGCAGTATAATAGAAAAGGCATTCAATGTTTGCAGCGATTTGGCTGCGGTTGCTCTGATCCTTGCGACCGAAGGGATTGATGCTACGAATGCCATTAAGACTGCAGTTGGTCGTCCTATACGGATGATGGCTGCAAAGAAGCTTTCAGATTCAACAGAAATCATTGAGAAAGCTGGACCTGAGGTCCTTGTGGAGTACAAGTATGATGGCGAGCGGGTTCAAGCGCATAAGAACGGGGATAATGTTGTTCTCTTCTCGCGCCGTCAGGAGGTGATAACAGAGCAGTATCCGGATGTTGGTGAACTTGTAAGGGCTCAAATAAAGGCTGAAACCTGCGTTCTCGAGGGCGAGTGTGTTGCTATAGATCTAGAGACAGGAAGAAGCCGTCCATTTCAGGAATTGATGCGTCGCAGAAGAAAGACTAGCATAGATGAGATGCGTGAAACCGTTCCTGTTGCGGTGTATTTCTTCGATATATTGTATTATGAAGGTAAAGATGTAACACACCTTCCAATGAGAAAGAGAAGAGAATTACTCGAGAAGACAGTGCTACGCAACAAACGAGTCTCATTAACAGAGGGTGAGTTCACATCTGACCCTGAGCGGTTAGATGATATTTTCACCAATGCTCTTGATGCAGGTCATGAAGGAGTTATTGCAAAAGCGGTGCATGAGAACTCGAGCTATCAAGCCGGGTCTCGAAGCTGGCTATGGATTAAACTAAAGGCTTCATACCAAGAAGGAATGGCAGATTCTGTTGACCTTGTAGTCGTAGGTGCATTCTTTGGCCGGGGAAAGAGAACGGGTGTTTATGGCGCTATTCTTGCCTCTGTTTATGATGAAGATACAGATACATTTCCAGCTGTATGCAAGATTGGAACTGGGTTTACCGATGATATGCTAAACGAGTTCAAGGAACGCTTGGATGAACATAAGTTGGAGGCTAAGAGTCCTAAGGTTGTGTCTGATATGGAGGCCGAGGTCTGGTTTGAGCCCGAAGAGGTAATTGAGGTTCTAGGTGATGAGATTACTATAAGTCCAACGCATCCAGCTGGCAAAGACCAAATCAGAGAAGGAGGACTTGCGATTCGTTTTCCGCGGTTCACTGGAAGATGGAGAGATGATAAGGATGCTCGGCAGGCCACATCTGTTCATGAGCTAGTCGAGCTCTTTGACCAACAGAGGAGCAGAGGTCAAGAGACTTGAGTCCGACAGTTTTAGAAGTAAGTCCAGCTTTCAGAATGAACGGAGAGCCAAGAGATGCACAGCATCAGGGTGAATGACTCGCGGCTACACTTCAGCTCAGCCCACTTCGTTATGGGTGCAGACTATTGCGAAAGCCTGCACGGGCATAATTACTTCGTTGAAATCACTGTGTTTGGAGAGCTGGATTCAGATGGCATGGTCATGGACTTTAGGGACATCAAGAAACAGGCACTATGGATTTGCGAACTGCTTGATCATAAGACACTCCTGCCAGGCAAGTCGCAATCAATTGAAGTGAATGAGAGTGAGTACTCTTATGAAGTGACCGTGAGTGGAAAACGTTATGTCTTTCCTAAAGAGGACTGCTTCATATTGCCATATAACGCAACAACAGCTGAGCGCCTCGCAGAGTTCATTGCATCTCAAATCAAATTGTCTGATAACTATAAAGTACGGGTCTGTGTGAGCGAGAATATAGGCTCCATGGGATGCTTTGAGTCATAGACAATCTAGGAGTCATTGGTCACCCTGGGAAGCCATACCTTGAATTGAGCACCACTTGTCCAGTCACCCTCG
>JAHQWZ010000173.1 GCA_029856425.1 Candidatus Thorarchaeota archaeon | reverse complement strand
TGCTAGAGATGAGGATAACATCTGTCCTGATATGAGTTCGGTTTGAACCAACAGAAAAAGAATGAATGAATAAATGCTCAGCGGTTTCCGGTTTGGCGCTTCTGTACAAGAGTTGTGCCCAGCTGCTCGAAGATATCAATGACTCCCTCGCCTGTCTTTGCCGAACTCTCTACGTAGGGCATATTATGGGCATCAGCAAACTCTCTACCCTCTGAGGGTTCGACAACCCTGTCAGGAAGGTCCGTCTTGTTGGCAACCAGAACAAGTGGAATCTCCTTCTGAATGGCCTTATGAAGCTCGTCTAGCCACTCCTGTAGCAGCATGAAGGTCCGGCGTCTTGATACGTCATAGACGAGGAGACCCCCATTCGAGCCTCGGTAATACATCGGCCGGAGAATCTGGAATCTGGATTGGCCTGCCACATCCCAAATTTGCAACTTCACCACTTGATTCTGATTGTCTGGGCCAACGACATCAATGTTCTTGACCGCGAACTGGGACCCAATTGTCGTCTTGTAGTCGGTCCTGAAGAAGCCATGTGAGAAGCGAGTGACGATTGCGGTCTTGCCTACAGCACCTTCTCCCAGAACTACGATCTTGAAGAGATAGTCATAGCTGCTACTCACAACCGATTCCTCCGGAAGTGCGAACTGCCCTAACATTTGCTGTGGCATGTGGGGGGAGTTCTACGAAGCGATATGAGTTCTAGCGCACTAATAAGGTTTCGTTCTATATTGCATCTGACCCTCAGAGGACTTCTATTTGCATTTGTCCTCTACCCACTCAAGGAATTTCTTAAGAAGCGCGTTGAAATCCTCAGGGTTTTGAAGCATTGGAACGTGGTCTGTCTTCTTCACTACCGCGATGTCAGCTCTGGGGAGAGAGTCCTTGAATTGATTTGCCATCGTCGGAGTCACGATATCATCATGCTCCCCTACAATAACGAGGACAGGCACATCAATTTCGCTAACTCTGTCACTTGCATTAAACTTGCTACATGCAGCGAGGTCTCGGCTAATGATCCTGGGATTCTTTCTCTTGGTGTCTTCTTCTTCGCGGATGATGTCATAGGGGCCGTGCTTTCCTCGTTCCTTTCGCCCCCTGAACAAGTAAAGTTGGGTCTCTATCGTTTCGATTGCAAGGCCCGTGGCCAGTTTAGACAGGTCAAGCACCGGGCACGTGTCAACAAGTGTGATTGCAAGAGGCTTCCGAAACCCTTCACGAAGCATATAGGCCGTCACAACTGCTCCGCCCATAGAATGACCAACGATTACAAAGTCAGTAAGCTCAAGGTGGTCAATAATCGCAGCTAACTCAGCGGCGAACTCCTCAATGCTGGTAACATCAGGGCCTGGGTCTGACTCTCCATGCCCTGAGAGGTCGAGTGTAATCACTCTATGCATTGATTCGAAGGCACAGGTCTGCATATGCCATGTTCTGCGTGATGAGCCGGCACCATGTACAAAAACAACGGAGAGGCCTCTCGTCTTGTCCTCACGCTTGTCACTGTCTTGGTAGTAAAGCTTTGTGCCTTGGTGGTCAAAGATTGGCAAGACAGGGGAACCTCCTAAGTCTGGGGTCTTCATCCTTTCAAGATTATATAGAGATATTTTGTACGCTACGCCGTGAGTAGGTACCTTTTTCTCCAGTAGTGATAGCCTTCACTCTGTGGACATGATGGCTGGTAAACTCTTCGGTACCACAGGCGTCCGAAAAGTCTACGGCACGGAGTTTGACCTCTCGATGGCTCTAGGACTAGGAAAAGCCCTGGGTACATATCTAGGAGAGGGCACAGTAGTAGTGGCGAGAGATGTTCGAACAACAGGACCCATGATTGAAGATGCTCTTAGTGCAGGTATTCTATCGACTGGCGTCAACGTCGTAAAGGCAGGCATGATTCCAACGCCCACTCTTGCATTCATCACCAAGCAACGCAGATACAACACAGGACTGATGGTGACGGCGTCCCACAATCCTCCTGAATACACCGGCGTGAAGTTCTGGGGTCCGAACAGTATGGGGTATACTCCTGATATGGAGAATGAGATCGAGCGCATCTATTCTGAGAAGACATTCCAGGTCGCCAAATGGAATAACTTGGGTGAAGAGCAATCTATAGATAATGCTGTAGAGGAACATATCGCATCCATTCTTGAACGGATTGATTCCAAAAAGATAGAGTCAAGAGAATACAATATTATCGTTGACCCAGGCAATGGCGCTGGCTCTGTCCTGACACCATACCTCATGAGGAGGCTCGCATGTAAGGTCATCTCCATAAATAGTCAACCAGATGGATATTTTCCGGGAAGAGCATCCGAACCTGATGAAGAGTCACTCACAGATCTCATCAAGGTAGTCAAGGACACTGGTGCAGACCTAGGCATTGCCCATGATGGTGACGCAGACAGAGTTGTCTTTGTTACTGAAAGGGGGGAGGTGATAAGAGGTGACAGAACTATCGCACTTCTTGCACGAGAAGAACTCAAACGCTCTAAAGAGAAGACCATTGTAACAACTGTTGATAGCTCAAAGGTGCTTGACGAAACTGTCGAAGAGGCAGGTGGAAACGCGGTCAGAACACCAGTTGGCGATATTCAGGTGGCTATCAAGATGAGTGAAACAGGGGCGGCATTTGGAGGGGAGGCTGCTGGTGTGTTCATCTTCTCAGAGTTCCATCACGCCCCAGAACCATTTCTGGCTGCATGCAAGATTCTTGAATTGATGGCCTCTACCGGGCAAACCTTTGGAGACCTCATCTCTGAAATCCCAGCATACCCTTTGAGAAAGGCGAAGATGAATTGTTCAAATAGCAAGAAGGGTGCAGTCATGGCAATCCTCACTGAGTCGCTGCCAAAAGTTATGGAAGACACAGTGGAGGTCATAACAGTGGATGGAATCGGCATATCTCTAAAGGATGGTTGGGTTCTAGTTCGACCTTCTGGTACTGAGCCAATTATCAGAATCACCTGTGAGGCATCTACTGAGAAGCAGGTGGAGAAGATACTCACAGAGGCTAAGGCAGAGATGGAAAGAGCTATAGGGGGTTTCTGACATTCAACTGCACGCGGAATATGTTTATAGACAAAATCCCCACTTTCAGGCGCTAAAGAGGTCCGTGAAATGAGCAAAGAAGGCGAAGACTTCATTTTAGATGAGTTTGAGTGGGCACTCAAAGATCCCACAGAAGAGAAGCTCCGTGCTCTAGGAGAGGTTGTCAGTATTATCACTACTAGGCTGACAGAGGCCATCAGCAAAGTCATGGAAGATGTGTATGAGCTCCAAGACCAGTTGGCTAAACTCGAGTCTTCCTTCGATGCCAAGATTAGTGCACTTCAGAGAGGTGGTGTTGCAGCCAGTCCATCTCCAGCTGCAGCAGCGGTAGGTGATGGAGAACCAATAGCACAAGCACCAATAGCAAAGGCACCGCCTCCAAGGGCGCCTTCGGGACCAGGCGGAATGATGGGCGAGCTCAAGGCGTTGCTTGCGGCAAGAAGACGCAAAACCGAAAGCGGGCAGTAATAGCTATAGTAGGTTGTCAACACTGTTCTGAGGATAGAAAGGCCCGGCATGCGTTGGCAGTGAAATAAAGAAAGCCTCAGCTCTTTCACATGCAGATTGGACACCTCGCAAACGAGTTCTTGCATCATACAGCTTAAGGTAGTACTGGTCCGATTTCGGCAACTGAGACTTATGGGCTGCCAGAGCTTGGAGAGCTATATGATAGCTACTTGTGATGTCAACATGGACGTGGGGTTTAGGAAATAGGCTATTGACCTCCATGTGATAGATTCTCTCCACCCGATGAGCATTATCAAATATAGTCGCATGCGATGCCCACTCTACCGCCTGATCGACAATCTTTGAACACTCTGAGTGGTTCCTGTTGTAGTCCTCAGACGAGTGAGTTATGATGATTCTTGGCTGCGTCTGCAAGATTGCTCCAATAACTTCGTTGGTAAGAGAGGAATCAATAGCAAAGTCGTCCCTCTCACTCAGATACAAATTACGGACCCCTAAGATGCTGCATGCGGCTTTCATCTCAGCATTGCGTGTTTCATCCCCCGTCATACACAGGACATCAACAGTGATTCCCTGCTCCACATGCTTTCTTATGGTGCCCCCCGCGCCTAGGGTTTCATCGTCAGGATGAGCAACAACTGCTAGAATTGAACCACTCATAATGCCGCTAGGGTCTAGGCTACTAATCAAGCTTTGGCACATCACAAGCCATTAATGTCTGATTGAACAGAAATGCCAATTAGATGTCGAGACCATCCCCCTTAAAGGGGGCGCCTCGACGTCCTTTTCATGAAGGTGTAGCAGTTGAGGATAGGAGTTAATCTGTATCCCTCAGTAGGTGGTTCTGGACATGTTGCCACAAGGCTAGGTCAAGAACTGGCTGCACGAAACCACATTATTCACTTCATAACATATCAGAGACCCTTCTCTCTGATGTGGGAGCAGACTCGTGGTGTGCATGTAGACCTGGTTGACCGATTTTCCTATCCGCTGTTCGAGAATATAGGACCTCCTTATGCCATGGCTCTGACTTCAAAAATAGTTAAGGTGGTCAAGGACGCGAAGCTTGATCTAATTCATTCTCACTATGCCATACCTCATGCGATGTCTGCATACATGGCACGAGAAATCATTGGAGTGCCCTATGTGGTGACTCTTCACGGGTCTGATGTACATACACTTGGTCTAGACCCAGCTTATCGGCCTGTTGTGAAGCATACAGTCGAGATGGCGGATGGAGTTACTGCGGTTTCTGAATTTCTCAAGAATAAGGCACATAACGAATTAGGCATCGAGAGAGAAATAGTAGTGATTCCCAATTTCGTCGATATTCGTCGCTTTAAACACATAAACGGAACAAGACTAATGGTAGAGAGCGGATGTGTTTCTGTACGTAAAGGCGAAGAAGCCAAAGAGCTTGACCCTGAG
>JAHQWZ010000172.1 GCA_029856425.1 Candidatus Thorarchaeota archaeon | reverse complement strand
CCTCCAGAAGTTGCTACTCCTACGCCAGCGAGCAATCTTCTTCTCATATGCTGTGTCTCTGATTATCACATTTGCCAAACAGACGATACACAGTGGATCTACAATGGACCAGGTATCGACATCCTCAATCATTCTGTCGATCATGGTGAACGCGGTCTTGATGTCACCCTTTGCGCTATATTCTTCCAGGGACTCAATTGCTGCGAGTTTAAAGTCAAAGACTGGATGTTTCCATAGCTGCTCTATCAGCAGAGGCAACTCACTGACTTCTAGTCCCTTGATGTGGCTCCGTGTCACATTCCTCGCTTCTGTCACAGAAACCCCAAGGAATTGAAGACTGGATGTCTTCATGTAGCTGGCCACCATCCGGCCTCTTTCTGAGTCCATTCTACTCCTAAGGTCGTCCATTAGTGCTCTAACAGTCGCTTCAACCATGTGATTCCCTGGCTAGAACATGATATAGTCTTGCTTCCACATGACATACAGCTTTGCATGTCAGGTAATCCTTTTATTCAAAATAGACAAATTGAATGTGCTGGCATGTCCAGCAGAATTCTTCGAGACCATTGAGCTGATGAAATATGTGTGAGACTGCAGATTGGGACAGTGCTGTGACCTATGACGCCTTTCTGAAGAACGCTCGGGAGAACGTCGAACTGATGAAAGCCCGCTACAGTGACCTAATGCTCAACGAGTCCGAGCAGGACACCCTGAGTAGTATTCAGAATGAGATTAGAATCCTTGTCATTGGGACTGATCGCTGTGACGACTCTGCCGGAAATGTTCCTGTACTTGCCCGTATGACATCACTCTCACCAAAGCTGAAACTACGCATTCTGGACAGTGATAAGAACGCCAAACTCCACGAGCAATACAAAGTCAACGGAAAGCGAAAGACTCCTGTGGTGCTCTTCATGAGTAATGAGAATCATGAAATCTGCCGATGGGTCGAGCGACCAAATGCTGCCTATAAACAAGTGAATCAGGGTTCTAAACCATCTCTGGAAGACAGGAAGGTCGCCCTCAAGAAGTTATACAGCGACCCGGAGATTCTACGTCAGAGCCTTGGTGAATTCATGAAAATGTTGATGCGATCTGATTACGTCTTAGGTCGTCGCTAGAATGGCACGCAGTCATGCCAATGATTGGAAGGATCCTGAGCGCAGTCCTGGAACGGTCGATCAAGCTAGAGTCCCTACTGTAGGCTTAACAGAATAAAGCCGAGTTGGCTTTAGTTAGGCCTTTCGATGAAGAGTAAACGTCAATGTTCCTCAAGGGCTTATGAGGTATCCAACATAGAATGCCCCCGATGCCGCCGTCATCATACACATCTCATATTTGATCATTGGGGGTGAATGAGGGGTGTTCAGATGTGAAATTCACTTCATGTGGAAGGAAGTCTTATACTAGAGGAATCGATAACTAGGGACCAACATTTGGCAGGCGACACTCACACAATTGATGAGGACAGTTTATTTGGCGAATATGACTGAATACTTGTGAGAGGCGCGAGAACCTTGGCTGTTTCAATTGAGCTTCTAAAGTACCCCTTTTCGGTGGAAGCTAGGTCCGCCGTTCAGAGAATGGCTAATGACGTAGGCTCTCTAATCACTATTTTAAAAGAACCCGGCAACAACGATTTAGTTGAAGAGGCTGAAGAACGAGTCTATGCAGCTATCACGCAGTCAGAAATCAAGGTGCCTGAGATTGACCGTGATGAAGCTCTACTTGTATATCAAGCAGCCCGCCTGATTGTTGAAAAAGTATGCCTCAATTTAAACCGTCCTGGTTTGAGGAGTATTCAAGCTGAGGCTGAATCAAAAGCTGTAAACAAACACCTGTCCAGTGAGAGAGACAGAGTTGTAAGGTCTCTATGTACCGATTCCCTTGGATGGCAGATAGAGTCTACTGGAACAACCATTGAAAGATCAAGACTACCTCTCTCTCTCAGGAGCTTCGAATACAGAATAAGATTCGAGGACTTCCTCGAGGTTGCTCCTAGCTTCAGAAGTATGCGATGGAAGCTAATCAACCGCCATCTCGATGCGGGTTGGGTTCCAATCCGTAAATCTGAACTCCATAGACTGATGTCTGGAAAATTCAAGAAGCTTATCATTCAGAGTGAAATTCGAGTTCCTACCCTGCCAAGACGACTCACAGAAGCTGTCCAGCGTTTTGAAAGTGAGATGGAAACAAGGAGAAAGGAACGGGAGCCAACGGAGTACACAGATGAGTCGGTGTCTGCGTTTCCACCCTGCATCTCGCAATTACATCAAGACTCAATCAACCAGAAGAACGTGCCGCATTTTGGAAGATTCGCAATGGCGGCGTTCTTTTTCAAAATAGGAATGGGAAAGGATGAGATGATGAAGATCTTCAGGGCTGCACCTGACTTCATTCAGAGCCTTGCTAGTTATCAAATCGACCACATCAAGGGCAAAGAGTATGAGCCTCCAAAATGTAAGACGATGCAGGATAGAGGGCTTTGTCCTGTGGCTCTTAGAACCGCCTTTGATTCACTCTGTATCTATATACTTCATCCCGTCCAATTCTATGAAACCCGAAGTTGGGAGAATTCTAAAGGAATTACAGACCACTCATGGTATGCACGCAAGCGTACCAGGCGTCAGAATTTCTAAACGCTTATCTTGCTGCTTTGATATCCTTTGACCTGGCGTAATTATAGAGGTATTCCTGAGCATATCCTGCATATCTCCCAAAGTACTCTCTAGCCGCCCTTGATTTCCTTGTGTATGAATTGCCTGATGATGTAAACATGTCATAGTGCTTTTGGATCACTCTCTCAATCCATACATCGATTGGGAAGGCCTCAAGGAAGCCAAGTGAGAAGAGGCAGACACAGTCTGCAACTTTGTTTCCAACTCCATGGAGGGTCTTTAGCTTGGTGTGGGCCTTTTCATAATCGAGTTTGATGAGTTCTGCAGGGTTAATATCTCCGGACATGATTGAAGCTGTGGCTCTGACTATGAAAGATGAACGCCACCCAAACATGAGGTTTCGCAGATTCTCTTCAGATGCCGCGCTCAACTGCTCTGGAGTAGGGAATCCGTAGTGAGTCTTTCCACGAAACTCATAAGTTGTTCCAAAATTCTGTCTGAGGGAGTGCATACATCCATGCATCCTTGGAATATTGCTCTGTATCGATAAGATAAATGAAATCAAGCATGGGAAGAATTCATCGGATACCAAATGAAGTCCTGGTGCAAATTCGATACTCTCTCTCATAATCGCATCTTTGGCAATCTCTTCTTGGATGTTTGTAAGAGGGTCGTTTAGTCTGAAGTATTTTCTGAGGTCAGCCTTCCTATCTGATGATTCATAACAAAGCTCGTCGCCATGTTGCTCTACATATAACACCTGACCTACGTCGGCATTTATGTATCCCGCGCCCTCTCTGATCCAACTAAACGTTTGACCGCATTCAATTGTATCCACAAGGCTGAAGTTCGCTGTTTTGATGGTCCGCATCACGATTTCGTGGACTGGAATCAATGAAGAGTATTTTGATTGCGCATAATCTTGTCAGAGGTCGATTTCCATTAGGTCTACTGAAGCGGTTTCAATCAGGTCGACTAGCTCAGATATCTGTTCATTAGTATAGCTCGAAATGATTTGCCCCTCCCGATAAATTGGCGAATCTTTCCAGGCGTAAATTGCTAAAACTCCGTCTGGCAATTCCTTTGGTGATTTCTCATCGCCTATGCACCATATCTTAGGAATGTTCTTCTCCTTCATCCCCTCGATTATTAGCAAATCGCTTTGAATCCATGAAATGCTCTCTCTCAGACTTGAAGGTCTCTTCAATCGGATGGTCATAGAATCAGGTCCCACCAATATGGTGGTCTGAGCCCCAGACATTCGATGCCTTGCTGTATCTGTTCCTTCTTTATCCGCAATGTCCTCGTTCGTACTCTTAATCGTTGAGACCGAAAACCCTCTTCTGGTTAGCTCTCTAATGAGTGCCTCAATTAGCACTGTCTTACCTGTACCTGAGTAACCCGCAACTGCAAAGACTCGCATGAGACCTCTTCCATGGACCGGTTGCTATTCTGTCTTCTTATTCGGCTGCTGACCCAGAATTTCATTTGAAAAGAAATGCTCGAAGCACTCTCCTTAAATGGGCTTAGTAAGCGTTCAGGCAGTTGGTGACATGCCATTGGGTGCCGACAACCACGTCGCAGTTGAATGCATAGATGTCCATAGGGATTTCAAGGATGGTTCACGCATCATCCGTGTGCTCCAGGGAACCAATCTCAAAGTCCATAGAGGAGAATTTGTGGCGGTTGTGGGCGCCTCAGGATCGGGCAAGACAACGCTCCTGAATCTAATCGGAGGCCTTGACCGACCTACATCTGGCCAGATTCTGGTTGATGGAACCGATATTACTGCCCTCGATGATGAAGGAATCTCTGCCGTTAGAAGGCACAAGGTGGGCGTGCTTTTTCAAGACCAATTCCTGCTGCCCATATTTACAGCACTGGAGAACGTTGAGGTTCCAATGCTCCTTGATAACATTCCAACTGGTGAACGTCAAGAGAGGGCGATGAAGCTACTGGAAGTAGTTGGTATAGACCATCGTGCTCAGCATATGCCCCATGAGCTATCCGGTGGAATGCGTTCTCGTGTAGCCCTGGCACGCGCCCTCGCAAACGATCCTGCGGTTCTTCTATGTGACGAACCGACAGGTGATCTCGATCATACCACCGGTGCTGAAATCATCCTGCTGATGAAACGCCTGGCAAAAGTGGAGGGCAGGGCAATCATAGTTGTCACCCATGATCCTGAAGTTGCTAAGATGACTGACAAGATTCTACTCCTAAGAGATGGTGTCCTAGTAGAAGAGCTGATCAGCGACTTCTTCAAACCCAGTGGCATAGACATCGAAAAGGCTCGTGCGAAGTTTCAGGCTGATGAGAAGGCCTCCTCTATTCGGGA
>JAHQWZ010000171.1 GCA_029856425.1 Candidatus Thorarchaeota archaeon | reverse complement strand
AACTGACTCGGAGGGTTCGACTTCCCACCGTGTCTGCCCATCTATCACAGCCAAGCCAGGCGCACCGGGTTTCACAAGTTCCATCTCGAGAACGCTACTATCAGGAATTACCACAGATTTCAGCTCAAATCGAGGAGGACAAACAGGAACAAAGATGAAGCCATTGACATTGGGAGAGAGAATTGAACCTCCTGCAGCCAAGGCATATGCTGTGGACCCGCAGGGTGTTGCCACCATAGCACCATCAGCTCGCCCATAATCAATGCGAACATCATCAAGATGAATTTGAAAAGTCAAAAGCCGTCCTGGGATTCGGGAAACCACATAGACCTCATTGAGAGATTCCTCGAATTGCCTATCATCAACACCTGATGCGATATTGGCATTCACCTCTAGAACACAGTCATTCTGGATGACTTTCTCAAGCGCGCCCAAGGCGCTAGTTGTGCTTGCTTCGGTGAGGAATCCCACGTTCCCCCGATTGACACAGAATAGCGGAGTTTCTCTGTCTTTCAACATGGAGAGGGCATAGAGTATTGTTCCGTCACCGCCAATGGTTATCGCGAAATCAACATCCATTTCTTCAATTGGCGTGGGAACTGCTTGTTTCTCGTCAATATTACATGAACCTGGATCAACTTGAACTCTGACATCACTGGCGATAAGGAATTCTGCAATGCGATTTGCAATGCGTTCCACCTCGATTCGGCCGGGCTTGCATATAAGGCCAACAGCTCTGCGGTCACTAAGTATGGTTGGGCGCTCCACAATCAAGCCTTGCACTTCCGACTGCTCCTGAATACATCTGCCTTTTACTCTTGTTGTTTCCTAAGTTGACAAGAAGGATGTCTTCCCGCAAAGTATTTAGATGATACAGAAGGTGTTGAGGTAAATCGGCCTACACGATGTGGTGATATATCTTGAGTATTCAGAAGAAGACCGCAAAGGGATTGAAGCCCGGGAGTTATTTCTTGATTGATGGTGAACCGTGCAGAGTGATTTCTGTAGAGAAATCCAAGCCTGGTAAACATGGATCTGCAAAGGCCAACATCACCGCAGTAGGTTTCTTTGACAATAGGAAACGGAATGTCATCATGCCCGCAGACCGACAGGTAGATGTTCCCCTTATTGACAAGAGGAGTGCTACCATCATCGCGGACATGGGAGAAACCCTAAGTCTGATGGACACGGGCGAACCATACGAAACTTACGAAGTCGCAAAACCAACAGATGAGGAGATTGCTGCGAAGATTCAGCTCAATGCTGAAGTTGAGGTCTGGGATGTAATGGGAACAAAGGTTATCACCAGAGTGAAGCAGGCCTAGCACTGCGCGCTCTTCGCTGGTAATGTGACCAGAGGACACTATCCATTTATCACCCACGGAGTCGGAGGACCGTATGACATCTGCGGGTTGGTCCTATGGGGTCGGATGAGAAAATAAGCAAGCATGATGAGAAGATAATCAAGGAGCTCCTAGAGAATTCGAGAAGCCCTCTAAGGGATATTGGAAAACGAGTCAAGCTAAGTGCAAGTTCCGTGAGAAATAGAATGGCACGTCTTGAGAGTCTAAAGGTAATCAAACGCTACACAGTGGATGTCGATTGGCGAAAGATGGGGTACGATATAGAGGTCATCTTGCTGATTTCGTCATGGATGACAGCTTCCAAGGAGATTCATGAAACTCTCTCACAATTTGAGCAGGTGATTAAGGTTTACTGGACTGCTGGCACGGCGAATCTTGTCTGTGTTGTACGCGTGCGAAACATGCAGGAGCTATCCGCATTCATAACTGAGAATCTAGAGAAGCTACGAGGTATTGAAAGGGTGGAGAGTCTGTTCATCATGCCTGTTCCAGAATGATGGATGAGCTATAGGAGAATTGGTGCGGAGGGCGAGATTCGAACTCGCGAACCCCTACGAGACAGGGACCTGAGCCCTGCGCCTTTGACCAGGCTTGGCAACCTCCGCAGAGTGAATTGAGTCACTAAAATAGATGGGCGCAAGTCTCTTCTTTTTACCTTTTCGGGGAATTAGAAACCGGATTTGAAGAGAATCTAATTATGGTGGGCATCCAATGTCCCGAACTCTAGATCGGGAGGCCTGCATCTCAATCTGTAACGCGTCCCAGTCCCCTATTTGATCTAATACTTCTTGCCTAGATAATGCCTCCTCAACAGGGCCATCAAATAGAGTCCGTCCCTCTCTCAGGACTACTACTGAATCAGCCCAGTTCTCAAGGAAGAACCTATTATGAGTAGTATAAAGCACGCTGATACCTTCATTGTGCAACTCCTCAATGATTTGGACAATGCGTTTCACCATAGGAAAATCAATTCCAGTGAAAGGCTCATCCAAGAAGAGGATTCTCGGTCGCATAGCTACAATGCCAGCCAAAGCCACCCTCTTTGCCTGACCATGGCTCATCTGATTCACAGGTCGATCGGCGTAGCCACTCATTTTCACAACATCGAGTGCCTCTCGCACTCGTTCCTCCACCTCATGTTCACGCAAACCTTGGTTCCTTGGTCCAAATGCTACATCTTCCCAAACAGTGGGCGCGAAGAGCTGGTCATCTGGATTCTGGAATAGGAAGCCGATATCTTGCCTTGTTTCCCATAGAGTATCCTTTGATACACGTCTGTCGAAGACATGAACATCGCCAGATATCGGTTCCAACAGACCGAGCATCAATTTGAACAATGTTGTCTTACCAGATCCATTGAGCCCAACCATTGCTTTTTGTTCGCCTCGATGAAGCTGCATACTAATATCCTGAAGCTTGAAAGTCTCATAGCTAAAGAATAGCCTGTCTACATCTAGAGCACATGTCATATCATCAATACCTCCAGCGTGTTCGGAATAACCATGAATAAAGCTACATAGACAAGAATTAGAATCACCAATAAAATGGTGTCAAGTTTCTTGAAACCCCCTCCACGAAGAACCACTTCTCCACCGAATCCGCGAAGTTTCATCGACTCATAGACTGAAATGCTTCTGTCGAATGCTCTGTCTATATTAGATCCAATCATAAAGCCTAATGACTGAATACGATTTCCACGCGTGCCTCTTTCAAAGCCCCTTAGGCTCTGAGCATCCTGCATTCGCTTTCGTTCTTCTATGAAGAGTGGGACATATCTTAACATAATAAGAAGAGAACCAAGAATCGAGCGTGGAACTCGGAGCGTCCTAAGTGCCCCCATAAAGCCAGTCAATGTCATTTGTGAAAGGGCTATCAGAAATAAAAGAATCAATGACATCATGCGGAGACCGATTAGAATCCCAAACTCTATGCCTTCTTGATAGATACTCACTTGACCAATTGGAAGATTGAGTGTTGTGACAACTGTTTCTCCATAAAGAAATGGCACAAAGAAAATCCAGAAGAGGATGACTAGCTCAAACTTTGCAGCCAAGGATAATACAGTTCGCCATCGCGTACCAGCAACTAGCCCTGCGAGAAGCACCATGATAATCGCGGCTAACACAATGAGAGGATTGGTTTGAACCGCGATCATCAGAGCAACTGCAAAGGTTGAGATTAGAATGGAGGCTGCAGAGAATGAGCCATTCTTCATGTCATCCTGCTGGAATGGTAACAAGAATTTAGTCATGGACATTCACTACTGCTTACTCCTATTCATTCTTCTGAAGATTTCGCTTCTCTCGTGAGGGAAGCGAGATTATTATGCTCTATTCCTTTCTCGATGTAACTTTGAATATCAAAAGCCCAATGAAGAGAACAATAACAATCCCAACTGCACCGGTTAAGACATCAACAAGCGGCCCTTCTCCTAGAAACGAGAATATTCCCGGGAAACCACATTCTGGCTCAGCCACCCCAGCGAAATCAAATACAGCCCACTCAAACCCATCAGGGTTGTCTGAGGCCAGGCCGCTCAAGATAGTGATGCCGATTATTGCAACGAGTACGACTACTGCAGGAATAACGAATTTAATGTAAGTTTCCTTCTCCATTGCCAAGCCTCCTATTTTGCGACTACCTTGGTCCCTTCTTGGGAAGTGGCCCAATCAGTTTCAATAACTTCAGCAATCTCCTGTACGTCGCTATCTTTGAGAAAGGAAATTAGCCTCGGCTTTGCTCTTACGAAATACAGTAGAATAGCTGATGTAAGGATGGCTTCTCCCACTCCAATTATCAAATGAACACCAGTTATTGCAGCCAAAGCTAGCTCATTGAAACCAGATACTGATAGTAGTTCCAATCCCAAAACAAATGCGGCTACCACAGTGGTAATGAACGCAGCAATTGAAGTGCCTATGGTTACCGCTCGCTCATCATTCATGGCTTTCCGCATGCCTTTGAACAGCAGTAGAGATGCTGCCCATCCAAAGAAGCATGAGAACACTCCCATATTGAACAGATTTAGACCATATGACAGAAGGCCGCCATCTCCATATAGAGCCTGGATAAACAACACAAGAGCCATTATCACTATCCCGGCAAAAGGACCAACCATTACAGCTAGTAGGGTTGATCCAACAAGATGGCCGCTAGAGAAAGGAGGGACAGGAAAGTTGACCAATTGAGCAGCGAAAACCACAGCAGCTAACACTCCCATGTATGGGACTAATTTGTCATCAAATCTGCGGTTTATCCGTTTAATTGAAAATGCTAGAAAGAGGCCGCTAACTACGTATAGTATTAAAAGAAGCCATAGCGGGATGATGCCATCAGGTACATGCATGATTCTCTAGTCACTCCCTTGCGTACTTCCTAACATCACTAGATTAATATGTGTTACTTTTTGTCATTTCGTGTTACTCGCATGGGTGTTCGTGTCACGAGGTTCGGTGGTGTTCTTAATGAGAAAGCAATCAGAATTGAGGCGATTTGGCGTGTCAATCCCAAAGGAGTTGTTGGATCAGTTTGACCTCTTAGTTGAAGCCAAAGGATATATGGGACGGTCAGAAGCCATTCGCGATGCCATACGCCTAATTAT
>JAHQWZ010000170.1 GCA_029856425.1 Candidatus Thorarchaeota archaeon | reverse complement strand
AAGATACTTTGCCTTTATACGCAACATCGGGACTGTCTTGTCCGACATAGTGGCTCTCGGCGCGCTCGTCATATCCCCGTTTTGCTGGGCTACTTAAAGGGACGAACATTATCTGAACGATTGACATTCCTGGTCGAAGGAGAACAGGACTTAGATTCTCGCAGTAGATCTCCAGTGTAAGCCTGCCAAGCTTCTTAGACCCTGTTCCTGGGTTTACTAAACCCGCAGCATGGACAATGATTCCCAGTCGAGCTACACTTGATTTCCCTTCAAGAAGTGCTGCGTAACTAGAGCTAATTCTTATTCGTTCAATCGTCTGTCCGAGAATGAACTGTCCTGGAAGAATCATAAACGGCTTGCCATCTGTATCAACAATCTTTGTGTCCTTGTTCAGAGCTTCTCGATTTTCCACATCGACTGGCGTACCGGGATTGTAAATCCGAAAAACACTGTCTAGCTTTAGATCTATACTGCAAGGGCCTAGAGAATCTGATGAATAGGGATCAATGGCTATTGAGCCCTCCTTCATCGCCCTTTCAATGTCAACATCCGATAACATCATCTACAAACCACTCGCCTACAAATGTCTTACAAACTAACTAAAAGAATATACCCTCGCAGTTGTTTGTCATCATTAGGTATGTGTGTCTGTTGAATCTGACAGCAAGAGACCTCCTTCATAAGATTGCCAGTGATATGGGGCTGCCCTACAATAAAATAGCCAAGATTGTCAATGAGGCTATGATGAATGGTGAAGGACTACTTGAAGCAGTTAATTCGTTAGCAAAAGAGCATGGCCTTGATGATAGAAATTATCGGATTGACGCCCTCAAGACAATGAACGAGATCGAGAGAATCTTGAAGGAGGACTATACGCAAACACTAATGATATCAGCTGTCTTGGGCCAAATGGTTGAGGCAGAGGGTAAGGAGCGGTTTCCGGCTCCCGCCTTCTTTGCGTTTCTCGAAATCCTGTCATCTGTTTCTGAAGCGCCAAAGGATGCCAAGTCAGAGACATCGACAGAGATTGAGGAGCATACAACGCGGATAATAGAACTCACTACGACTCTTGTTTCAGTGATTTGCAGGTGGTCCAAGGAAGGAGTAGTAGGAGTTGCAGATAATTGCCCCCAAGAATTGAAGGAGCTGGCTCGCCTTGTTTTTCGTAAGACGATGATGCTTCAGTCAGGGCTATGGTCATGCATCTCCTGTGGACGAATAGTTGATGTCAAGAGTACTAGGGCGTTGATGTGTGAAGAATGTGATATCAAGATGGATGATAGCTCTATTTCACAGGTTGATTCATCAAGATGCACGCGTGATCGCAATGGGTATGGTCAGACTAGTAAGTCTGAAGAGCCAAATTAACTAGTTTCGGAACCATGCTCCGGGATACCTGACATATTAAGGTCGAGTCCTTTGTCAAGAAGAGCCAATCCCTTATCCACATCTCCCTGATGGATCACAATGTCATCCACTTGAAGGATCGGATCTGTATTTGTTGATATCTCGAGAAATAATGCAACAGGATCTAATCCTGCAACTGGTCCAATGCTCAGTAGTGGTGCTGCTAGACCATCATAGAAGTCAGATTTTCCAAGGGGGATTTCCATTCTATTTAGAAGGCGATTACCTTTTGATGACATCACTTGGCCGCATGTGGCTCCATCGTGTGTCAACAATGCTATAACGAATCTCGTCGGAACATTCCCCCGGAGATAGAATAGCATATCTACAACCCATTCATACTCTCTTATTATTACATCACCAAAAACCAGCATCAGGTCATTCGAAATCATTGCTTGAACTGGCACAACTGGAGGCTTCATTTCTGTAGGATATCTAGTCCATGTAGAAAAGGAAGGGGAATTGAAAACAAAAACGGTCTCAAACCTGTTATTCTCATAGAGTCGACGGCAAATTGACTGCCCTACCGGATTCAAGCCAAGGATGATACTTACTTCGTCAATTTGAGTGTCCTTCTTATAGACTTCAAGAATTGGCGAGATCCATTCCTGCTCGAAATCATCCATTGCTCTATCCCGAATTCGATTCGAGCTTTTAGTTAATGACTGTTCTTGTCATCGCCATGAGTCTAAGAACTCAAAGAAACACACTCCCAAATTATACCACGGGCGTTGAGCCATATCCGATTCATTTATGTGGAAGGCATGACGCGACCCGCCTCGTCAATCACTATAGGTGAGTGAGGTCTGTTGGATAGCTACATAGAGAGTGTTTACAACAAGGTCGTTGAGAAGGATCCACATCAAAAGGTCTTTCATCAGGCAGTTCTCGAGGTGTTGGAATCTCTTGAACCTGCTGTAAAGAAATATCCAAAGTATAAGGAATTCTCTATTCTAGAGAGGATTACTGAAGCGGAACGTATAATCCAATTCCGGGTTCCTTGGAAAGATAGAGATGGCAAGATTCAGGTCAACAGAGGTTTCCGAATCCAGTTCAATAGCGCTATTGGTCCGTATAAGGGTGGCCTTCGTTTCCATCCTACTGTGACTCAAGGTGTCTTGAAATTTCTTGGGTTTGAGCAAGTATTCAAGAACAGCCTGACTACACTGCCAATGGGTGGTGGAAAGGGTGGTTCCGACTTTGATCCAAAGGGCAAGACAGATGCTGAAGTGGAGAATTTCTGTACCAGTTTCATGATTGAGCTATACAGGCATATTGGCCAGTTCATAGATGTTCCAGCTGGTGACATTGGTGTGGGTGCACGAGAGATAGGTTACCTCTATGGTGCGTACAGAAAAGCAACAAACATCCATGGAACATGCGTGCTGACAGGTAAAGGCCCCACTTATGGAGGATCACTTATTCGTCCTGAGGCCACCGGTTATGGGTGCGTCTACTTCGTTGAGGAAATGCTGAAGACGAGGGGCGAAGACATTAAGGGCAAGACTGCGGTCATTTCAGGCTCCGGCAATGTCGCTCAATACGCGACTGAGAAATGCATTGGCCTCGGTGCCAAGGTCATCGCTCTAAGTGACTCAAGCGGCTGGATTCATGATCCAGATGGAATCGATAGAGAAAAGCTTGCATGGATAATGGACCTCAAGAACGTCCGAAGAGGTCGCATCAAAGAGTATGCTGAACACTTCAAGGTGGACTATACTGCTGGTGGCAGTCCTTGGGAGCTAAAATGTGATATTGCTCTGCCAAGTGCAACTCAAAATGAGGTAGATGCTAAGGAAGCAAAAGCACTCGTGGACAATGGTGTACTTGCAGTTGGTGAGGGCGCAAATATGCCATGCATTCCTGAAGCAGTCGAGATATTTCAAGATGCTAAGGTGCTTTATGGCCCCGGAAAGGCTGCGAATGCCGGTGGTGTATCAGTGTCTGGACTTGAGATGGCGCAGAATAGTCAGCGATACTTCTGGACTCGAGAGGAAGTTGATAAAAGACTGCACGGCATCATGGTAGCCATCCATGAGAATGCTTACAAAACCTCTGAGATATTTGGTGACAAGGGCAATTATGTCCTGGGTGCAAACATAGCAGGCTTCTTGAAAGTTGCGGATGCTATGATTGCTCAAGGGTTCTATGCATAATACCTAATATCGCAGATTCCGACATAGGGATCTGCTTTTCTTATTTTCTGATTATCTCAAGAAGCTCCGCAAGTCGTTTCTTTACATCAGACTCTACCGATGTCAACTGAGCCAACTGCCCTATCTGCTCGACTCGCTGATTCCTATATTTCTCTTCTGAGATGGTACCTTGCCTTCTCTGGACTTCTAATCTATCCATTTCCGCAGTAATCTCCCGCCGCCTCTGCTCCACAAGCTCAAAGCCCTGTTTCAGTGACATCCACTCAATCATGGCATTGCTCTTTTCTTGTTCCACCCGTTCTCTTCGATGTTGCTCTTCCTCAATTTGCTTCAATTGTCGATTTGCTGCTCGAATCTCCTTCTGTATCTCATAGAGGCGGCCTTCAACCTCTCTCTTAACCTGGACCATTTGGGTTGAAGCCCGCCACTTCTCTCGATATTCCTGAATGTGCTCTCTTTCAGTTATCTCGCCTTTCTCTAATTTCCTATCGAGATGTGAGAGGTCAGCTTTAACTTCATCTAGCTGAGCCTTGAGTTCATCGTAGGATTTCCTTAGTGACACCCATTCAACGCTGTATTGCGCGAGCACTTCTTTTGGATCTAGGTAGTAATCATCTCCTGAACTTCCCTCGTGGTGACTCATCGGCTGGTCTCCCTTCAATCGTATTTCTCGTATCCTTCTTTCAGGCTTAAGGATTTTCTTAAGCTCTGGTGCCTAGCGACGAGACTATTCAGATTCACGAGCTTCCTTCTCTGGTTCTGACTCAGGAGGAGTTTCAGTATCGAGCATTTCCCATTTCGGTGGTGGTTCTACATCAGAAAAGGATTCGTCCTCTTCTTCCTCCTCTTCTCCCTCTTCCTCCTCCTCTTCTTCTTCCTCCTCTTGCTCCATATCCACGGCATCTTCAAGCTCTCTAACTGTTGATGTTATAGCTTTCAGCTTTCCCGTTTCGAGCTTCTCTAGAAGAGTGTAGAACATACGTTCTACAATTTTCGATTTACCCTTAGCTTCGAACTCAAGCTCTCCGAGTTCAAATTCAAGCTCAGTGTAGTCGTTCGATTTCTTCGCTTTCTTCTTCTCCTCATCCTCACCCATTGGATGCACCTTAATGGCTCATTTCGCGTTCTGCTAATAAATGATTCACACATCCAGATAATACCCAGACTTTATGAGGAGGTTGAATAGAAGATGCTCTGAGGGAACAATGATGGATTTGAGGATTGATCTTGTTCCAGTGGAGAAGCGCAAACCCAAGCCGGATGATGTTCTAAGTGTGGCATTTGGGACGGTGTTCACTGATCACATGTTCTCAATGAACTATTCAGACGGAGAATGGAAAGATCCTCAGATTGGTCCTTTCCAGGACTTATCGCTGAGTCCCGCTGCTCTTGTTCTCCATTATG
>JAHQWZ010000169.1 GCA_029856425.1 Candidatus Thorarchaeota archaeon | reverse complement strand
AAACTTGAGAAATGGCGGAAAGATCACGCAAAGACGGATGGGACAGACACGGCAGAGGATGAAGTCGAGGTGAAGAAGACCTGCAGGACCTGTTATTTCTGTTCATCAAGCAGGGAATTCAAAAAGGTCTTGTACGTGAGATGTACAAAAGACGAACCCTCATGGGTCGTTGCAGAAGATAACCTTCCTTGTTGGAAACTATCTGAATAAAAGTCGCATAGGATTCAATTCTAGGAGACAGTTCTGATGGATTCTAATTCCAAATATAATATTGATACTGAGATTCATTATGGCCCTCTGGAGATGATTGATCTCTCGAAACTAATAGATGGGTGTGACAAACAATGGCAAAATCTGGGTCTATGTTTGGTAAATGATAGTGTCATTCGGCTAGGAGTCATCAAAGGAGAGTTCCACTGGCATAAACACGACCTGGAGGATGAGTTCTTCTATGTGATCGATGGTCAGCTTCTTATCGATTTAGAGGATAGAACAGTTGAGCTTGGCCCACAGCAGGGATTCGTTGTGCCGAGAGGAGTCAATCATCGTACAAGGGCAACACAGAGAACTGCAATTCTCATGGTTGAGGGGAGTACAGTCACACCTACAGGGGACTAGCAGAAATGCGCCATATACGTTTTCTAAGAGAAACGGATAGAGATGATATTCTAGAGATAGCAAAACACACTTGGGAGGGTCATGACTATCTTCCCTACTCCTTTGAATCATGGTTGAAGGACAAGAACTCGCATACAGCAGCAATTGAACAAGATGGACACGTCATTGCGCTCGCAAACCTGAGAGTAATTGAAGATGGTAAGACAGGTTGGATGGAGGGTCTTCGAGTCCATCCTGACCACAGGGGAATGGGGCTAGCTAAGGCACTTACTAATCATGTTGTTCAGAATGCAGCTGAACTACGGCTGGAGCGCATTCGTTATACCACTGCAACTGATAACTTAGAATCGCTGCGTCTTGGAGAATCCGTGGGGATGTCAAGGAGGTTCAATCTTGGAGTCTATTGGCACGAAAAACCCGATGAGATACTATGGCGATATTCAACGGAGGACATTGCCTCTATTGAGGCAGACGAGCTTATTCCCTCACTACTTGAGTCTGAATTGCTGCCCCTTGGCATCATAGTATTGGACTGGAAAGCTATGGACGCCGCTCCTGACGCGCTTAAGAAGTTAGGACAGACAGCTCGATTCTGGGTCACACGACGAAATGATGTGCTCAATGCATTCTCATTGGGATTCTCACGCATGGCTGCTGGAGGACCGCAATGGATTTTCACGATATACGCAATGGATGATGCCCTATTCCTAAATCATCTCTCTCATCATGTTGCTATGGCATCTGAAAACGAATGTAACACACTATTTGGAGCCTTTCACGAGCACTATACCCGAGTACTAAAGGGACTTGACTGGGTTTCTTCAGAATACGATGGGGACTGGGCTCTGACTCTGCTCGAACGAGTCCTTTGACTGAAGAAGTTTGGGATATGTCAGTATTTTCCAAGAACCCAGGGACTCCATCTGGTTCTTGACTCGCATTCACTCAGAGCTTTTTCTAGCCTTTTCCTAATCTCATAGAGATCTTTGTATCGAGGTTTTTCGGCGTATTCTGTCAGTTCGGTCACTACCTGGTCATAGATCGCAATAGGAACATTCCTGAAACATCCGATGACATAATTCTGATTCTTCTTCCCATCCAAGAATGCCCTTAGAACGCCTTTCAGGTAGTTTCGTTCTGCTTGTGCTATGGGAGTGACCTTCATTTTAGCAACACTCTTCTTCTATCTTCAACACTTGAACTATAAATTCGAATACTACAACCTTCCTCTAATCGCCCTTTCTTAGTTCAAGGTTTTGTTGATGTAATCAGAAGAAATGATGCCATCTGAAGCAGCAAGAAACTCAGTCTATTTGGATATGGAGTTCACTGTTGCCTACCTATGCACCACATCTGGGTTCTCATTTATATCGGGTCTAGTCACAGATGGTATTCCGATACCTGAGCTAATCCCCTTTAGTCTACTCGTCCTCGGGCTCTATGCAGTTATCCCATTCAGAGTTCCCGTCACACGTCACAAGATTCTTCCATTACCACTTTCTTCCCATTGAATTTAGGTTGGGTAGGTCACTGCTAGGAATCTTGTGATTGGGTTACCTCCATAGGTATCAGTCTAGCCGAAACCTAGGCTTGCCACCAACTCGTCGATAATCTGTTTGATAGGATCTGCGAAATACATCAGAAGGAAAATGACAGCAAAAATGGATGTCATGATTGCCCATCTCATGTACCATTCCCTGCTCTGATCTGAGAAGTTGCGTGCCAGCTCCGTAAGGTCCCTGGCCCGAGTCCGATAATACCACGCAAGGCCCCGATTGGTGATGGAATAGCGCCCTTCCCGCTCAGCAATGAGCCCGCTCCTCTCGGCCTGTCTTATATTCTTTATAATGCCTCTCTGCTTTATGTTGTGGAATCCAATCACAGCCTGAACATCGTAGTACCGGTGACCGACGTTTACACCTCTGAGAAAATCGCGTTCAATAACATCTGCTTCCTTGGGGCCAGGTGCGAGCCTTCCGAGAACCCAGTACGTGATGAGATCCTCATACATCTCGTTTGCGCCGAGTCTAATTGTGTCTACATCAATCTCATCACCTGCAGCTTGCAGTTCTCTGAAGGTAGATATGCCCTCCCAGAGGATAATCCCGGATATCGCAAGCGCAACCAGCCCGTCTACAAAGTAGTATCCGAAAATCGAGAAGGTGAGACCAATCATAACACCGAAGGCGACCTTGATGTGGGAGGTGTCCTCTTTAGCGTCTCCAATTAGAGCTAGATTCCCTGAACTTCGCCCGACCATCACCTTTAGCCAGATGAGTCCTTTGTTGATTACTATGGATAGGAACTCTACATAGTAGGCCTGAACCGACCATTGAACGGGCTCATTTGACAATAGACCATAAATTGCACCCACTGCAAGCAGTGCTCCAGTAAGTGTCATAACTATGATGATTGCCAGAGCGCCAATTCTATCCCTATTGTACTTGATGCTGAATGCGATTATACCTACAACGAGAAGGTCAGTCAGATTCTCAATGCCTTCATTCAATATGGCATCGCTTTGAATTGACAGGCCAATCCAAATCTTCACCGAAGCCAGAAAAAGCAGAGCAAGTGTAGAGAGAATTAGTACAATCCGCTCCGTAAAGAAACGGCTCATCCAGTAACCCTGATGGACTATCTCGAGCCTGCCATATCGAATCGTTTCACGTCCGCGATGACTGAGGCTATAACGGCCGTCAGATTCTTGGATCAGGTCGTCATTCAAACCATGTTGGATGGCCTCATTAATGTCGATTGATGTCATAGTGGGTCGTCGAAGCCTAAGTGCAAATATGCCGTCCACATGGTCATAGAGTCCTTTGCGTGTGTTGATTCCTTCGTGAATCGCACATAGTATTGCATATAGAAGCGAACTGGCTGGCTCACTTCTTAGAATGTTTCTAACTGGGAAATCGTGGCGTCCCTGTCTAATCTCTTGATGGCTGAAACTCCAGAGCTCTCTAAATGGGTCAGTGGAATCTTCAATCACTGGCGGGTTAGCCACTCGAAAGCCTCCATTCCAAGCGAATTGGTGAATGATATTTCGACGCTCTGCTAAGTATCTTATGTAGAATGACAATGGGAGAAAGAGCAGACCATTCAGCGATACAAATGCTAGTCTCTGTTGCCAAGGCAGACAGTTAAAAGCTGGAGCATCTTGACACATTCGTGAAAAGATGTTGTTTTCTGGATTACATCTCCTCTTCACATACAAATGCAATTTTGAATGTGACCATTGCTTTGTATACAGTCATCCTCATGCGAAAGGCGTGATGAGAATCTCTGATGTACGGGAAATCCTCAATGAAGCAGACAAACTTGGGAACGTCAAGTGGATCTACTTCGAAGGTGGTGAACCATTTCTGTATTATCAGGCAATGCTATGGGGACTGCGTGAAGCAAAGAGAAGAGGACTTAGGACTGGTATTGTGACAAACTCTTATTGGGCAATCTCGGTTGAAGATGCGAGAGAATGGCTTCGTCCAATCTCAGAGATAGGCGTCGATGACCTCTCAATCAGTGATGACTTCTATCATTATAGTGAGACCGAGGAGAATCTTACCAAATACGCTCATGAGGCTGCAATGGAACTTGGTATGCCAGTCGGTACAATAGCCATTGAAGACCCAAAAAAACACTTGAAAGAGATGAAGTGGAAAGGCAAACCAGTTGTAGCAGGTAGTGTGCAGTTCAAAGGTCGAGCAGTAGAGAAACTAACTGAAGGACTACCAAGAAGGCCCTGGACAGAGCTTAATGAATGTCCGGACGAGGACTTCACTAATCCCGGCAGAGTACACATCGATCCCTTTGGCTATGTTCATCTCTGTCAGGGTATTGCACTGGGCAATATGAAAAAGACTCCCTTGCATGAACTAGTAGCAGCCTATGACCCAAATACGCATCCAATCTGTGCACCACTTCTCAAAGGCGGTCCAGCAGAACTCGTTAGGAAATACGATGTAGAACATGAAGAGGGCTATATTGATGAGTGTCATCTGTGCTATTCAGCCCGATTGGAACTCAGGGATAGATTCCCTGAGATTCTCGCCCCAGATGGGGTCTATGGAGTCTAGTCCCACAATCACATTCTCTATGGTTTCGTTTCTCATTCTTGGCGTTCCTCCCATTGTGGCATATTCAAACAGCAACGTCAGTAGCGAAACTCGCGACCTCAGCCGAACAGCCGCCGTTGCTCAGTCGGTAGTGTGATGTTCTCTTAGGAACTTCACATCGAAAGCGACAGCACTTGTATGCTGACAGTGTCATGTCGCTAAAGCCTGTTACCTCTCGGTCAGCTGACCGAAAGCCAGGCAGTTGTAGTACATCACAATCCGCGGTGTGCGGCGAATGGTCGAAGGTAGTACCATCACACCTACAGGGGATACAAACTGAATATCAGCTCAGTTC
>JAHQWZ010000168.1 GCA_029856425.1 Candidatus Thorarchaeota archaeon | reverse complement strand
CTATGAGATACTTGGTGGCTTATCACGTGAACACGTCGAGCTAGCAAAGGTGCTGGGGATAGGAACCCCGACTGAGGTTGCTGAGAAGGCTTTGCAGTGCGTGAATCAAGGAGCCAAGGCCATCAAGATCAAGGTGGGAATAGAGCCTGAGCAAGACATTGAAACTCTGAAACAAGTGAGAGATACCGTTGGCGACTCTGTCAGAATACGTGCCGACGCCAACACCGGATATTCTGTTAAGACCGCATTGCACGTATTGCGTGAAATTGAGAAAATCGAATTAGAATACCTCGAGCAACCTGTATCTGCAAATGATCATGAGGGATTCACCGAGATTAGAAAGCAGAGTGACACTCCTCTCATGGCTGATGAGTCGCTTTATACGCTCGTTGATGCGAAGTCGCTAATTCAGCATGAAGCAGTAGACTTCTTCGGACTCAAGCTCATCAAACATGGTGGAATATACAAGGCTAGGAAAATCGCACTTTTGGCTGAGGCGCATGGTATTGAGTGTGTCGTGATAAGTCCATGGGAAACTCAGATCGGAGTTTCCGCTGGAGTCCATCTAGTCCTTTCAGGCTCAAACTTCAATCGCCCTCATGAGATTGGCACAAATGAGCTGGCGGATGACCCTGTTCGGGGGCTATTAGAGGACCAAGGGACAATCCGGCCTCCCATTGGTCCAGGACTTGGTGTGTCGTTTCAGGAATAGCTAAGTAATAACTCGCTACCAGGCAGACATCAGATTATGCTTGAAGCCGAATAGGAATTCTGAATCGAACTAGATACGAATCAATCAAAATTCAGGGGCTTTGCAATATGATAGCTATATAGCGAATGGATGATTAAACCAAATGGTGTTGATTTGGCCTCCAAGTTTCGCCGCAAAGTGTTGTTGAAGGATGGGACACCAGTCCTAATCAGGCCGTATGAACCCGATGACATTCACGAAGTCCGTCATGGGATTGAGAAGCTTTCGGACAGTTCATTCTATCTTAGGTTCATGACCAGTCTAGGAAGTCTTCCAGAGGGCCAACTGGCTGAGCTCAAGAAGATTGATCATGAGCACCATTCAGCCATATGTGCCTTTGATACTAGTGGAGATCCTATGGTTGGCATAGGCATTGCCCGCTTCGTAAGATGCGAAGGTGAACCTCAGGTTGCTGAGGCTGCAGTGATAGTCATCGATGAATACCAGAATAGAGGACTTGGAACTGCGCTCTTGCAATCACTGGCTCAATTAGCCAACGAGAAGGGAATCACGCACCTGAGAGCGCACGTGCTCTCGAACAACACACCGATTATAACAATAGCAAAACGTGCTGGAGCCAGAATAAAACACTATGAAGGATTGGTTCTGCAAATCGATTTGCCAGTAGCCGCAGCTATTCAAGACAATTGAGTCAATGAGTAGTTGAATCCGTCCAACAGAAACCATTTTAACACCATACAACTTAACTATAATTATGAGCGACCTCAAGACTAAACCAACAAATGCAAGCGTGGATGAATTCCTGAATTCCGTGGAGCATCCTCAGAGAAGAGAAGATGGCTTTGAGCTCCTCAGAATGATGAAGGAAATCACCAAGGAAGAGCCTACAATGTGGGGCCCAAGTATAGTAGGATTTGGATCATACCATTACAAATATGAAAGCGGTCGTGAAGGCGAAATGCCCATAACAGGATTTTCGCCAAGAAAGAAGAGCCTGACTGTGTACATCATGTCAGGATTTGAGAAGTACCAGCACCTCCTTGAAAAATTGGGGAAACACAAGACTGGCAAATCTTGTCTCTATATCAATAAACTTGAAGATGTAGATCGGGTCGTTCTTAAGGAAATAATCAGGAAATCTGTTGAGCAGCATATAGATGAGTAGAAATTGTGGTTCACAAGATTAGAACTCGCAAAATGCATGAAGCTGCGTTCTAAGAGAATTATGGTGCCTGTGGATTCTGATGCTGGATGTTCCAGCAACCAACTTATCTAAATGTCCACTGGAGTGGGCTTGCAGAGATATTCCGCCTTGTTAGCAACTCTGCCACAGTGCTCACAAACGAATTTTGCACCCTTGACACGTTCTATGATTTTTCCAAGACCATTATGCCTGACAAAGACACACATGTGCTGATCATGACCTTTTTCCATACTTGGTCCTCCTCAACTTAGTAATTGGGGATATCCTTCTAGAAGAGTATTAAGCTTTAGGAAATGTGACAAATGTCAGCACGAGGTTATTGGGGCGGAGGAAGATGGCGTGTCGTCACGGAGTTCCAGGCTCCAGCTAGGCTCAGAGAAATCAATAAGGTCCTGTAATCTATTGAGTTGCGGACCGAGCGATACCAATCAATGCAACGACCTACTCGGATGACAGGATTGAAAGGCAATCTTCCCATACTCAAATTTGGTAAGTAAGATGTCTGATACAACCAAGAGGCTGGATCAGATTGAGGAGATTGTTTCAAAGGACCCAAAACACACTCCTCGGGACACCCGAATGCAATTCTGGAGAATTGTTAGACAGATCAAGCGGCAACCTCATCCAGACCTCGCAGAAGTCAAACATGCTACACGAATCAGGAATATACTGTTCAAGGCAAGAAGAGGAAGGACCTATCCTCTTTGGCCAAGTGTCATCTTGCTAACTCTAATTGGAGCCCTAGGACCGACTATTTGGTATCTCAGACTTCTTGAAGTGCCCCTGCAGTGGGATATGATACTAGTCTGGAACACGTCAGACTGGTGGGTATTTCTTCGACGCCTTGGAAGTCTACTTGGAGCAACCTTCTTCTTCTATCCTCTCGGCCGCCTTATCGCTGGAAAGTGGGCTGGGATACGAATAGATGGCATGAGTCGTGGGATGTATGGCGAGCCAACACTCAAGATTGATTATGAGAGCTTCTTGCTTGCATCACCTCAGAAAAGGAAGTGGTTCTTCTTCTTTGCAGGAATATGGACCATCATCACATCATTTGCATTGGGGCTTGTTGGCCTCATCCTAGTTGGTGATTTATGTGGAGTTATCACAGTTCTTTTTCTGGGCATAAGTGAAGGTCTGGCAATCTGGAGTGGCACTACGAAGAATATAGGGGGAGAGATGGCTCATTTCAACCGAGAAAGGAAGATAGAGAAAGATTGGAGAAGAAATCTCTAAAGCATTAAGCACTCCTGCTTCGTTTCAGGGTGACTATAATCACAACCGCGAAAGCACCTGCACCTACAGCCGCAGTAGCACCGACGACATACATCCACTCAGCGGTGATTAGTGGCTGATGATTGGGGACTGCTGGATAGGGTTCGCCACTCAACGCGGCTCTCAAGGCTTCACCAGCATTCTTCCACGCATCTGCAATCTGTACTAACTGAAGAGCTATTTTGCCTAGCGACCACTCATAGGCATTAAGAGTGGTATCAAGGTCTTCTGTAGAGTTATACCTCATGGCCATATTGATGAAGGTGTTAGTGAGGAGAGAATCAGAATTCTCCAAGTAATACAGGTCAGTCAGTGTCCTATTTTCACTAAGGGCTTCCATATGTGAGAATGCAGCCCTTCCTTCCTCTAGGAACTGATTGAGATCAGTATTGGGCATGACATCAGGTAAGGCCTCTAGCGCTACTCGATATGAGAGGTATTGGAGTGTCATCATTGTTTCAAGGTCGGCACCTATCATCAACAAGGCATATACTCTCTCCTCCATGCTCTCAAGCTGTTCGATATAGCTCTTAATGCTCTCAGGCTCCATGTCGTACCTCAGACTTCTGAAGGCATTCTCACCAAAGGTGATGAAGGGTAACTCCTCAGTATCGGGCATATATGAGGTGAAGTTGCCAAGAAGTCTGCTCACAATAAGTTCTCCTAATCTAGACTCAAAGTCTTGAATCGATCCATTTCCAGGTTTCAGAATCGTGATCCCGTAGCCGAGTGCTCTCCAAGCATCATCTAGCGTTGAGTAGTCCACCGCGTAATACCATCGGTCATCATCGGGATAACCAAAATTAGGCCCAAATGCCCCTACGCCCGGATCCATCAGCTGAACAGTGCTTTCGGCATCGTCATACCCCACTGCTAACACAGCATGACCAACTTCAGGGGCAGAAGTATTCTGTCTTATACCAAGCTCGCGGGCGATATCGTAGTCCTCCGCTGGCAGGTAGTATGGATCAGTCCAGAGGACAGCAGGGAATCCAGCATCTATCGTGCTCTTCAAGAGATCAGATGCATCAGACTCTCCATTCATGCCGGTAATGTTGACTCCCCATGATGACCAATATTCTATAGCTATAGGAGTCCAATTTGAGTTCAGATCCACATGGAGTTCGTGTGTCAGACCATATAACTCGCAAAATGGTAACAGCTGCGCTTGTTGTCTGAAAAGGGCACCTGGTAACATCATCATCGTATCATTGACTCTCACGAATGCATTAGTGAATCCGATGCCTCAAACTGCAAAGAAAGTATGTAGATCAATTGGAACACCGGCTTTGTGTAATGCCATTGATATCGCTGTCCAGTAGCAGAATCCATTGATCTCCTGCCAGAAGTATGGAATGTCCTCAAGCAGAACGCCTCCTTCGTTTGAAATAGGGCGGTTTGGGTTCGCTAAGGTGGGTTCTAGTCTGGTGCTACTTGTAGACTGTGGGAGTGTCATCCAAGAGAGTATAAGGAGGATACAGATGAGTCTGAATACATTGGATTTCACTCGCATCGAATAGCCCATCATTGTGCACCATCCTTTGGGAACTTGCTTGACTTTCTTTTTGTAGAACTCATTTTCGATGTCAAGATATACTTTCGATTCAATGTATATAAGTCAGCATCACGAAAAATCTCGACGGAATGAAACCGTGAATCAACGTTTCCATAAATTCCATCTAAAGCCGGAGTATGACCAAAATGGCATCTAGTTGCCTACCAATTATACGTGAATATAGCAAAGATGATGAAAAGGGATGGGTGCGCTGTCGAGTTCTGGCATTCCTAGACTCTGCCTACTATGATGATGTCTATAGAGAGAAAGGAGCATTATGAATCACCATCTATTGAATTGGTGGTAGAGGCTGATGGGAAGGTAGTTGGACTAAT
>JAHQWZ010000167.1 GCA_029856425.1 Candidatus Thorarchaeota archaeon | reverse complement strand
GTAGTCATCCTCTGGAATATAGCCTCTCATATAGTCAAATCGAAGGTCAGTGAGTGATGCTTTTAGCCTGTCTTTCTGCTGGAGGAGAAAGTCTAGCTGATCGCTACCTTCAGCAGGAACGGCTTCTGCAACAGGTTCTGGAGCTGGCTTTGGAGCTGGCTCTGGAGCGGCTGTGGGGCCAGATTCCGGCGCAGGCGAGGGAGCGGCTACTGGGGCAGGTTCTGGAGTTGGAGTCGGTGCGGCTGCTGGTGCAGCTGCGGCACCGCCTGGTGCCTTCACACTTTCCATTTCCTCCATGTTCTTCCTCAAAGTATCAATCTGATTAGCAATTTCTGTGAAGCTGTCATTAATCGTCTGGTTGATTGCCGTCTTCATCTTGGCTAGGTTCTCTGCCAACTGATCGGCAAGCCTTTTGGTTTCTGCAACCTTCATAGCGTAGGTCTCGATTTCCTTCAGCTTTGCTGTTAATTCACCTATGTCAAAGGCCATGAAATGTCACCTTAGTATAGCCTACTATATCGATACTGCTTGGGTATGGTTCTTAACCTTTGCCATGGTGGATATCCTACATATAACCTGATTTACGGTGATATAGTACACTTGGAGTGGATTCTCCCGGAGAATTCATGCAGCTTTGGTTTCTGCCTTGCCCTCAAGAATAGCTTTGCGAATAATCTGAATTAGGCGGTCTCTGTAAGAAATATCAATAGCCACCAATTCGTAGGTTGGGATGCCAAGAATTTGTCCAACTCTCTCGGGAGTCAAAGCAGTGGGTAGGTCCTGTTTATTGGCAATACCAATTACTTTCGCCTCGGGCACTTCATCCTTTACTAGCGTGACTAGTTTCTTACTGCGAAGTACATTCTCGAGCGTGCTGTCTGTGACAATAACGACAACCTGTGCGTTAGCAATCATCTTTGCCCAGAGAATGCTGAATCTTGACTGTCCTGCTAGGTCCCAGAGCACGATGTTGGCATTTTGAACTTCTTCAGGCAGACGTTTGATGCTCACGCCTATTGTGGGGTCGTGAACAAGTGGAAGCGTTTCTCCTCTGAGCAAATGCAAAGTTGTTGTCTTTCCAACACCAGCAAATCCTAGGATTGCGACTTTGACCATGGTTACAGCAATCTCATCCACCTTGGCATCGAATCCATCCAAGGGCTGCTTCGCTGCAGCGAGATTTGCGAAGTCTTTCATGAAGGTTTCAACCATCTGGGTCATCTTGTCCTCAATCTGCACAGCATCATCTGCCTTATCCGCGACAAAGACGAACGTGAACAGATCTCTCTGAGCAAAGAATATTCTAGAAATGGCTACGTTCATAAATTCGGTCTTTCCCTCAAGATCCACACTCTTCAGAAACTGGACAAGATTGACAAGAAACTCGACCAAACTGGCCTTTGTGTCACTCTTGGCGTAGTCCTTGGAGTAGACTACATCTCCTTCTTGACCCAAAACATAGACACTTCGAATCAATTTACTCACTCCAAGTCTGCACGATTAGCTCCAAATATCTTCTTGCTGTATCTGAACTGAGCCTCTTATCTTCAAGCTTTGCTGCGATTATCGGCAGAATATACTCCGGCAGGAATATTTCCATCTTGGGATTGGTGATGAGTGCCCAAACTCCTTCCTCTTCGAAATTCGCAGCTATCCTTTCTGCCTCCATAGCCCATAGTGCCCTCTGAACAACGCCATCAGGGAATGAGATTTGACTGGCGATTTGTCCCAAGCGTAGTGGGCCATTTCTCAAGCATTGGAGCACTGCATAATTGATGCTACTGGACAATATCCTAGCAATTTTCTCTCTATCTTCCAAAATAGGGGAGTTTGGATCAGTTACAGGTAGGGTTGGATTATAGCCCTTTGTTGGGGGGTCAGGGGAGAAGAAGTTCTTCAGGTACTCCTGATATTGAGCCATCAAATTGGGATGTGCTACACTGGTAGCTTTGAATGACTCCACTGGTGGCGATCTGTGTGGGAATACGTCCTTCACTAGAAATGCTGTTTCTAGTTTCCCCATAATCTCTACTGCAACAAGGCCCGATTCCATAAGAGGCGTGATTGCTTCCTTTAAATCCACATTATCACTTTGAACTTGGTTCTTGAGCCACATTGATAGCTTAGCGGTGCTCTCAACACCCTCTGTATGGAGCCTTTCAAGAAGAAGAGCTGAGGACGGTGTCATGAAAATAGATGCTGCCTTCTGCTCATCGTCGATGGTGGACATCATGCTTCTCTTGGCAAGAATCTCTTCAATCTCTAGCGATTCAGGATCTGCATGCATGAGTTCAAGCATGAATCTTCCCATGCCTGTGAGCTCGTGTGAAATCTCGTCAAGGACATCGTCCTCATCAAGCACAAAGCATACGGTCCAGCCGGGGAATACCTCCATGGCAAAGGATGCAATTCTCATCCCTTCGATTTCGGATTCTCTGATTACCTGTTCCTTCCCTTTCTGATGCTCAAAGAAAACGAGATTGAGCATTGTTTCTGTGAGTGTAAGAGACGAAGGATGCCGTTTCTTCACAATGAACCCTTGAAAATCATCTAGCTGAACGATGAAGGCGGCTTTTGGCATTTGTCGTTCCCATCTCGGACACGTAATTCTTGCATAAAAGAGTGACCGTTATGTATTCCTTTGGTTTTTATCTAGCCTTCTTCGAGATGCTCAATGCAATCGATTTTTCCAGTTTCATCTAGAATCCAGCAATTCTCACATACACGCTTTAAGCATATACTGCAGATTCCTATGTGATGGTCAAGTCCACAGAAATTGCTATCTCCGCTATTCGCAGAATGTAAATCACAGTACATATTGCCACAGCGTATGCACACTACCGATGCGGCATTGCTGCATAACACGCAAGAAGCTTTCGAAACAAAGGACTGGTCCTGTTTATCCATATTCCCATGGCTTGGGCATTTTTTGTTCCGGCAGTAGCCGATTCCTTTGTAGCTGCCGCACAAAGCGCAATATGGATCTAGAACTGGTTTGCTTCTCGTCATTCCTAAATGAAACTCCAAGTAAAGAGAAAGCGCTCTCAAATACTATCGCAATGAGGTGTTAGAAAGGATGAAAAGGATTTCTTTGCCATCGAAAAGAGTGGACCCCGATGGACCTCGAGCATGACAATCTCATAATCCCGAAAACTGCAGCCCGTAGTATTCAGTTGGCAGGAGGTCCGCCGATGGAGCAGGCTATTCCTGAGGATTATGTTTTGGCATCTATGGTCTTGAGAGCTCTAGAGGCCCGAAATGGACAAGAGTTGGAGTTTGTCCTCAAGACATACTATCCTGTCATGGTTGTTCAATCTTCGATACCTAATTTCTGTTTCTTGATAGAGCTGCTTGGGATAAGTTCTGGTAGCATGCTTCCTCTCACTGAAATTGATATCTCAAGTGTTCAGAACTGCATTGATTCAGCAGAATTGCCTATTGACCTCCATAAATGCATTGAAGATACCCGCGAATTACTAGCATCCCTGATGAAAGGGAAGGAGGTAACTATTCTTGGGTTGCTCTCAGGACCGCAAGCTGACGGAATTTCGGACCTTATGGATTGGCCAACAAATGATTTCATCGAGCCATTTGGTTTGGTTCTACCTGAGGCCATCAGAAGTGAAGAGGCATCGCGTCTTTTTGACACACTCTATGAAACATCAAGCGCAATTAGTTCAGCAAACGATAAGCTTTCAATATTGCTAGACATGCTTCATCAGAGAATCCAGAGTATTATTAGTGAAAGCCAATCCGAATCAGGTCAAAAGATCCGCAGATTGGAGCAGCGAATTGAGTTCTTGAAGAGGGACGTAGAGATGCTTGATTCGCGTCTTGAACAAAGGCGTGACGCTATAGATTTAATAAGTGAGAGGAAAGCGAGGGCTGACGCCCTGGCGAGGGATGAGGCTCGGCTTAAGGAATTACTTGGGAGTACTAAGGGTGAATCCCAGAGTTTGCTGGAGCGAGAAGAAGCCCTGCGGGATGAAATAAACAGAATGAGCTCTGCAATTCGTGAACAAAAGGAATTGCTAGATGCTTTTCTTGTACCTCTAAGAGGCGTTGAAATCACTGAAAAATCATCATTGCTTCTAATTCCCTTCGTGATGGTAGGGTTTTCCAAGAAGGGGCGTCTGCGAATTGCGGTATACCCGCCCTCTCGATTGAGAGGTACTGGCTATCAAGTTGGCCGACTCCGAGAGTTCGCTGATGTCTTCCTGCCTTCTTCGGACGCTATGAACTCTATCGCAGAGATAATAACAAAGCGTGCAAATAATGACGTAAACCTAAGGAAATACATCCGTTCTCTCTCCAGGGAAATGAGTCTTCTGGCTTCAACTGATGCACGTAAGCTTATTCGTGAAGGAACGAGAGCCCTCATATCAGATGGCTTAGCAAAAGAATCTATGATGCGGGAGTTGGAGTCAATACTGGAAGGGATTCCTGAGCAGACCATGAAAGCAAAGATAACAAGGATGTCCAAAGTCTTTCCAGCGGGAGAAGCAGGTTGCAGCGTGAGGTTTCATGTCTATGACCATTCAGGAAATCCTGTGCCGGGAGCCTCACTCGAGTTAGGAGCTTTCACTGCTAATTCTGACTCTAAGGGCGTCATAAAAGCTTCACTTCCAAAGAGCAACTATGAGGGGCGTGTAAGTGCCCGTGGCTATCGTGAAAGGCATTTGGAATTCACACTTCAAACATCAGGCGATGTTGTTGTACCAGTTGTACTTAGTCCACTATCTAAAGAGGAGAGTCTTGACAAGGAGCTTGATGTTCTCTTGGATCGTGCAAATCGAATTGAGAGAATACGGGAACGACTGCGGGAGGCATTTGAGAAGCAAGGTGCTACACTGCTTAAGATACCGGCCTACAGAAGCGCGTTAGTCGAATTGCTATCTGAGCTAGGGTATGATCCTGAAGCTTGGATCTCACAGGCGAGGAAGCAACGAGGAATGGTGAAGGGTCTTCTTAAGCGAGATGACCGAATTGATGGGATAAGAAGAGACATACTTCGTTTGGCAGAGGAGTCAAGAGATTCAGGTGGAGTAATGCTTCTCTCTGAACTTTTAGTCAGACTTGATAGAATAGGGTGGGCAACAAGTCCAGATGAAACTGAAGGC
>JAHQWZ010000166.1 GCA_029856425.1 Candidatus Thorarchaeota archaeon | reverse complement strand
GTTCACTAACGCAGGGTGTTAAGCTGTATTTGAAGTGGCTCGTAGACACCTACGGTCCAATCAAGTCGTGATTGCAAAATGAAGTCAGATCAGAGTTTGCTAAGAATTTGGAGGATATTTCCAAAATTATGCTCCACTGTTCTGCTCTTTTCGCCATAAGAAGCCAGATTCTCCAATCTGGTGTCTGATTCGGCCTTTTTGCAAAACTCCCTGGAACGTATATCAGAATGGATTTCTTCATTGAGATTTAGAATATCACTTGATGTTTTGAGAATGAACTGAAGCATCTTAATGAGCATGTTGAAGTCGTTTATATCTCTTATCTGCAAGGTCTGGCTATAGAATTGATATTCCAATCTCGCTAGTCGCACTCTCATCTCCACAATATGTCTCAGCCAGATTTCTGATTCGTCGGTGAACTCATTTAGCAGCTCAGTCCAAGCTTCCTGTTGCTCGAGGAGCTGCACCAAGTACTTCCTGAGAAATTCGAAATGGTCGACACCTTCTTCAATATCATCCTCAGTCCCTATTGGTTCCATCATCTTGTCTGTTTGACTGGCCTTGACGGCTATCATTAATGAGAATTTATCTACATAGCGCTTCACTTCATCAGTCTTTTCCTTCTTCGACATAGTGTCTGCAAACTTATCAGACAAAGTCAGAAGGAACTTGTAGAGGCATTCGCTACAAATCTCTGCACTTGCGGAAAGATCCTTGGTTGACAAGAACTGGAGTGCATCTTCTAAGTCGTCACCAGGAACATCCCTTCCATGAATTCTCAGAACCCATCCTTGAGAGATGCAAAAGACTCGATTATCAGGATAGTTAACGAAGATGGCTGTATAACATACGTTGTCATCCATGGCCTCTTCAGCTCTCATGCTATCTCTAGTCTTATGAAATGAAAAGAGCTGTGGATCTATTTCAATAGCTTCGACTTCGAGAACCTTATCATCATTGACGCACAGCTTCTCGTCTCCAAAAACCTTGTAGCAGGGACATCCTCTGACTAGCTTAATTTGACTCTGGCTTTGGCCATCATCTAGTCCTACAGTCACTCTGTCGTGCTCCGTTATGCATTCTCTATCTGGCAGGTATTTGACTTAACCTCACTCTTCAGTGACGCGCTTGTTTATGAGGATTTTTGTGAGGTGCGTGTTTCAATGGTGTTCAGCAGCCTCACTAGATTCGTGAACCATTCTTCTGTACGGTTCCTATCTTCAATCTGCTCATTGAGAAGTACCTGTATGTGGTCTGGAATAGAACTGGATTCAGAAAGGCTATGGCTTGAGTCTCTGATGAGCGCAATAACTTTGACAATACGTTCTGCAACATCTATCATGAATTTCAATAGTCCCAGAGAGACCTCTTTATCATCAGACTCTCTGAGAGTTGAAACTTGAAAGAGGAATATGGTTTCAAATCTGGCGAGCTGCCTATAGCGGCTTATGAGGTCAATAAGTCTGCTATCTTCTTTGTCCTTCCCTAGGTCATGCAGAATAGACGCCCAAGCTATTCTCAAAGCAAGGAGCTGGCTAATTCGACTGCTGACAAGTTCATCAAGAAGCTCTGGGTCCGTGGATTCATGAGTTCCAATTAGCTCCGTAGCCATTTGAGAAGTGATGTTTCTGACATATGCTGAGATGAGTTCAGACCGTTCATCTTCTGTTAAGACATCGTCGAAAGTTTCCCCAAGTGTAACAAGATACTTGTAGAGACAAGAAGAACACGTGAAGCCATCGCTTGCCTGTTCAGAGGTGGTCACAAACTGCAGTGCTGCAAGAATATCAGAGGCCTTCACATCTTGTCTGTTGATACGTATCTTTTGCCCCTGGCTTATGCAGTACGTCCTCTCACTTTCAGCATCAAGGAAGATCAACAGATAGCACATGCTTTCTTTATCGCTCTTGAGGTCGGACAGGTCTTCAACTCTCGTAGCATCTCCCAGAAACATGGGATCAACTGCAATCGTTATAATCGGAATTACATCGTCGTTGTTTATGCAAACCTTCTCTTTTCCAAACTCCTTGAGACATGGACATCCCTTTATTAGGCGGTTGCTTCCGCTCAAGGATCCAGTTACCGCGGATGAGTCAAGTCCCATTCACATGAAGCTCCTAGTCGGTATTGCTGCCGGACTCCGAGTCGAGAGGTCAAGCACGGTCCTGCCTGCAAGTGATATATTATATTAGGTCATATTAAAGTTTGTATCCGCCTTCGTTTCAAAGGGTACGACTACGAGTCGACTATGAATCCGAAGAAAAAGTGCTTTTCAATCAATCTCGGATGCCTAGAATGGATTCAGCTGCAGCTGTGCGGGCTTCTCCCAAATCAAGTTCTTCTTCTAGCCCCAGAGTTCTCTCTTCAAAAGGTCTCGTATCGCAATTCGAATAGCCTCTGATCTGTTTGGATAAAGCTTGTTGTCAACCAGCTTCTCAAGACCTTCAATGTATTGCTCCGGGACGTGAAGCGTGATAAGCTTCATTTGATTTATCCTCTCCCTTTTAGCTCCAGAGCTCCCTCTTCAGAAGGTCGCGGATGGCGATTCTGATTGCTTCTGACCGATTAGGGTAGAGATTGCTGTCTACGAGCTTCTCTAGTCCTTCGACATAGGTTTCGGGAATATGTAGAGTTACGAGCTTCATGTGGGTATCACCTGTGTGAAACCCACGTAACACATGAATATGATTGCGAGTAATACAGGGTCTCATATATGAAACTAAACTCGGCCTGCTCTTTCGCTGGGATTACTCTATTGCCGTACGGGCAGAAGGTATATCATATCATCTTTGCCACTTAGGTTCCGTAATGATATAGATTTGGTTGTGCTTTAACTTGGACAGACAGAGGGGCATTGATGTATTATTCAATCCAAAGTCGATAGCTGTGATAGGCGCATCTGAAATAAAGGGGAAATTGGGAAACGATGTTGTCCGAAACCTTATTGATAGTGGTTTTGAAGGTCGAATTTACCCAATCAATCCCAAGAGCGGAGAGATTCTAAATCTGAAAGTCTACCGTTCTGTGTCCGAAGTTGCGGGAGATATCGATGTAGCAGTAATAGTCATTCCAGCCAAGTATGTTCATCCAGTCGTGGAGGAGTGCGGCAAAAAGGGCGTCACTGCTCTTGTCATTATAACAGCAGGATTCAAGGAGATCGGACATGAAGGTCAGGAAGCCGAGAAGAGGATAGTCGAGATAGCTGAGAAATATGGCATGATAGTGCAAGGACCCAACTGCCTAGGGATTGTTAACACATTTGCACCATATAATGCTTCATTTGCCGCGGGCACTCCAGAGAAAGGGAGTGTGGCTTTTGCATCACAGTCTGGCGCGTTGATGACAGGTATACTTGACTGGAGTTTGATGGAAAAGATTGGATTCTCTAAATTTGTGAGTCTTGGAAATAAAGCTCAACTTGATGAATCGGACTTCATAGAGGCCTTTGGCAAGGACCCTGACACGAGTTTCTTGCTTCTCTATATAGAGTCCGTGGTTGATGGTAGGAAGTTCATGGATGTCTGCAGGAAAATTGCTCCCCACAAGCCAATCTACGTTGTCAAATCTGGAGTAAGCACAGCAGGAGCAAGAGCAGCATCCTCTCACACTGGTTCGCTTGCTGGAAGTGATACTGCTTACTCAGTCGCATTCAAGCAATGCGGTGTGATTCGTGCGGACAGTATGTCCGAGTTGTTTGATGTTGCAAATGTGTTTGACGATTGTTATCTTCCAAGAGGAAATCGTGTTGCAATCGTCACAAATGCGGGAGGGCCCGGCATCATCACAACTGATGCGTGTGAAGCAAATGGCTTGCAGATGGCTCAGTTTTCAGCAGCAACCATCGAAACGCTGAAGAACGGGCTACCTTCTGCGGCTTCAGTCTACAACCCGGTAGATGCGCTCGGCACAGCGCAGCCTGACGATTACGCCCTTTGTGTTGAAGCTACGCTCCAGGATGAGAATGTTGATTCTGTTCTGGTTTTGCTGACTCCACAAGCGATGACAAAAGAGGCCGAGACCGCTCAGGTACTTGTTGACTGCCGCAAGAAGTATCCAAACAAACCGCTGCTAGCAGTCTTCATGGGCGGCAACTCAATGACCTATGCTCGTATCGTATTGAATGAAGGTGGCATTCCGGTCTTTGATTTTCCTGAGCGTGCTGTGAATGCGATTGCTGAGCTCTATCGATATATCGTTCTAAGAAACAGCTTGAAAGATGAAATGCCGCCAAAGTTCAAAGCGGAAAAAAAGCGAGCTAAAGAGATAATCGAAAGTGTAAGAATGGATCGCAGAAGAGTGATGCTTGGCAGCGAAGCACATGAAATTGCCGAGGCATATGGCATCCCTGTAGCTAGAATTAGACTTGCCACAAGTGCTGAGGAGGCTAAATCAATTGCAGCAGAGCTTGGCTTTCCAGTAGTTTTGAAGATTGCCAGCCCTGACATAGTCCACAAGAGTGACATCGGTGGAATCATGATTGGACTCAAGTCAGAAGAGGAAGTCGAGAATGGCTTTCTTCAAATTCTAGACAACGTTCGCGCACATTTACCGAGGGCTGTTGTTTACGGTGTTGATGTTCAAGAAATGGCTGAGAAGGGCAAGGAGCTTATTATCGGATGTTCTCGTGATATACAATTTGGCCCGCTCATTATGTTCGGAGCCGGAGGCATTTTCGTCAATTATCTGAAAGACGTGTCATTCAGACTTGCACCGATGACTCGCAGTGATGCATCAGATCTGATCTTTGAAACAAAAATGGGAACAATGCTGAGGGGTGTAAGAGGCGAAGAGCCAAGTGACATTGATGGGATAGCTGACACCATCCTGCGAATCTCTCAGCTTGTGTGCGATTTCGAGGATATTGTAGAACTTGATATCAATCCTCTATTTGCCTATGAGAAGGGCAAAGGCGTATCTGCAGTGGATGTAAAGATTACTATTGGAGGAGAATGAGATGACGAAGAATATCGTAATCAGTGGTGAAACTCTTACCGGCAAGACTCTGGTGGCTTTGGGCTTGGCAGCCAAGCTGCAGAAACAAGGTCACACAGTCGGGTACTTTAAACCAGTTGGCAGCAAGAGCTTTGAGCATAGTAGTGATTCGCAAGATGTAGATGAAGATG
>JAHQWZ010000165.1 GCA_029856425.1 Candidatus Thorarchaeota archaeon | reverse complement strand
TGTGAGCTAATTGTTCTCATAAGAGCAGGATATTAAGAATGGAAAAAATGAAAATCAATTCTAAGGTTGGATATAGGAGAAATCAGGTGAAAAATGGGTATGGACCTCATAGAATGTTGGAGATGACGCAACAAGAAATGTTGGGAAAATCAGCCAAAGAGAAGGATTCGGATTTGAGCTTGACGATGGAAGAGGATATCCTTTCTCTTCATAAACTTAGGGAGAGGAAGAAATGAGTACAAGTTCATACGACCTCTGTACATGCGGACACAATCGTGAAACCCATGACGATTTTGAAAGAGAATGCCAGAAATGCAAGTGTGATGCATTTTACAGAAGCATGCGTAACCAATAATTAACCGAATTAGATGTCGATGAGAATTATGACCAGTATGGTTTTCGGATGTACTTGTAGGCATTGTGAGCAGCTAGTGCGCCTTGAGCTGCCGCAACTGAAGCTAGCTGGTATACCGATATGATATCTCCAGCCGCAAAAATGCCTTCGATACTGGTTCTCATTTCATCGTCCACGACAACAAAGTGTCCATTCATTTTCAGACCTAGGTGTTCGAACACTTCCGTGTTTGGGACTAGACCTACAGCGATTATCACACGATCTATGGGCATGTTATACTTCTTGCCAGTCTGATTATTTAGAAGGACGACTTCTTCAACTTCTGAGTCCCCTTTAATCTCAAGAAGTTCGGTGTTGTATAGGACCTCAGCTATTTTTTCAGTTAGAATTTTATCAACAGTTGTTTCAGCTGCCCTGAACTCATCTTTCCTGTGTGCAATCCATATCTCATCGGTTACCTTGTGTGCATCTACAACGGCATCTAGCGCTGTATCGCCACCGCCCACTACTAGTACCCTTTTGTCACGGAACAATTCAGGCTCTGTCAGATATGGAAAAACACCACGGTCCTTTTTAGAAAATTCAATCTCGCCAGGTATTCCTAGAATGTTAGGACGCATGCCAGTTGCGATGATTACAACTTTCGATTTGTATTCACGTTCAGTAGTGACCACATTTCGATCGTTAGTGATTTCATTCACGCGTTCTTTGACTAGAAGAACTCCTAAGTCAGCGGCTTGACGAACCCATTCCGCAACCAGATGTGTGGCTAAGACTTTTGGAGTGCCAGGGTAATTGAACACAAACTTGTACGGGTAAATTGTTGACAAAAGACCACCCCAGGTCCCGCCTTCAAATACGATAGTCTTGAGACCCTTGAATGAAGCTATGATTCCTGCAGATAGTCCGGCGGGACCTCCCCCGACAATAGCCACATCATACTCCGCTTCTGAATCCATCAAATATCATTTCACCTTCTTCGCGAATTCCACTCCGAATTGGTAAGCCTGAACGAGCTCTTCATCTGTTGGGACCCACTTCACTGTAAATGGGTCCATTACAATCTCCATTTTTCCTCGTTCCATTGACTCGTGTATTCTCTTCACGGCACCTCCAGCCCATCCAAAGGACCCAAATGCAGCTGCCTTCTTCCCCTTGGGTTTCAAGACCTCAAAATCCGAAAGAATAGGTGCAACTGTTGGTAGAATATCATTGTGAAGAGTAGAGCTTCCTACAATTATCCCTCTTGCCTCTAGGAGCTCAGCCATTATATCGCTTCGATCACTATGTGGTATTAGTCTCAAAATGGGAGTCAATCCCTGACTGCTAATTCCTTCGGCAATTGCACGGGCTAGTTTTGTTGTGCTTTGCCACATTGTGTCCCAGGCGATTACTACCTTATCTTGTGTTCTATCCCCCTTCGCCCACTCCAGATACCTTGTGACAATTTGAAGAGGGGATTTTCGCCAGATTAATCCGTGAGAAGGAGCGATGATTTTGATTGGGAGACCTAACTCTATTACCTCTTCGATCTTCCGTTGTACCATTCGACTTAATGGCCACAGAATATTCGCGTAGTACTTCTCTGCTTCTTTCCAAAGAACATACTGGTCGACCTCGTCAGCAAATCGCCTTTCAGTAGCATAATGTTGCCCGAAGGCATCATTTGGTATGAGTACTTCTTCTTCTACATAGTATGTGAACATCGATTCAGGCCAATGCAGCATTGGAGCCTCGTAAAATCTTAGGGTTTTCCCTCCAAGGTCTATCTCATCCCCAGTCTTCACTGTATGAATATCCCATCCATTTGGGTAGTGCTTCTTGAGTTCGTCCACAGCTTTAGAGGTACAGACAAGTTTTGCGTTCTTCATGGTCTTTAGTACGTCGGGTATAGAACCGGAATGGTCCATCTCTGTGTGATTTGAGATCATGTAATCGATTCTCTCGGGGTCGATGATATCTGATATTCTGGAGAACATTTCTTCAGAGAATGAGCCAAGGACCGCATCAACAAGTGCGACTTTCTCACCAATAATCAGGTATGCATTGTACGTAGTTCCATGATGGGTGGTATAACTATATCCATGAAAATGTCGTACATCATAATCAATTGCACCAACCCAGTAAACACCTTTTGCAATTTCAACAGGCTTCATACCCTTCTCACAATATTAACGATAGTATAGTTCCTTATAATGGATTGGGTTTGTGATTGGAAACCAAGAGAAGTAAAGGATGGTCGGGACGGCCGGATTTGAACCGGCAACCGATGGATCTACAGTCCATTGCTCTGCCAGATTGAGCTACGTCCCGTGCGTTTCGATTGCTTCTCTGATTTCAATAAAAGGATTACTCAGTAGACTAGAATCGTGGTGGGTTTCTCGGAATGTTCAAAGGGGTCCGTGTATAGCGATTTTTCCAGTGAAAGCGGGAGGCCCCATTCTGACAAAAAGATCGATTGAAGTCGAATTTCCAGTTTCAAAGATTAACAAGATAGCTGAGAAAGAATCGACTGGATTTGGCAGAAGACATTATCGTCCCGTCTATATCATGCACAAGTGGTGGGCTCGAAGACTTGGCTCAATATTCCGTTCAATTCTGCTGTACACCTTGAGTGATGGAGATTCAGGCTCCCTCTGGAAGTCCTATCCAAGCAAGGTCGATTTTTCTGACAAGGTAATTCTCGATCCGATGATGGGCGGTGGAACAACTGTAGTTGAGGCATTGAGATTTGGATGTAAGGTTGTAGCTGGAGATCTCAACCCAGTATCATGGTTCATTGTTAAAAAAGAAATCGAAGACATTGACCCAGAAGAGCTTCGTCAAGCTCTTGTAAGACTGGAATACGATTTGGGTACAGAACTGAGAGAGTACTACAGCACAGAATGTCCTGATTGTGGAAAAAAAGCTGAGGGGATCTACTATTTCTACCATAAAATACTAGTATGTCCGGATTGCGCAAAAGAGATTCCGCTCATGCGTGACTATATTCTAGCAAAATCACCCAAGAATGACGGGAAAATGGTGATTTGTCCCCAATGCTACATGATTTTTGATATTAGAGGTACAAAAAGCAACGCTATTTGTCCCAGGTGCAAAAGGGGATTTGAGCCAGGAGCCACATCATTTACAGATGGCAGAAAGTACTACTGTCATAACAAGGACTGTAAACCTAGAAACATTGTTGATTGGATTCAGACCAACGGACGACCCGAAGAGAAACTGTATGCCATTGAGTTCCATTGCAAGGCCTGTGAGAAGAGTAAGAATTCCAGTTTGAAGAATGGCCGAGGGTATAAGATGGCAGATGAATTGGATTTGCAGCTCTTGAAGAAAGCCAACGATGAGTTTGCAAAAATCGGGAAACAACTCCCAATCCCGGATGCAATCATCCCAGCAGGGGTTGAAACTAGACGAGCACTGAACCACGGTTACAAGAGATTCAGGGATATGTTCAGTGATAGACAGCTGCTCAATCTAGGCAAGATTTTCAGATGGATTTTGAGTTTGGAAGACTGGGACGTCAAAGAGTTCTTCGTTTTGGCATTCTCAAACTCCTTGAAGTACAACAACATGTTTGCAAAATACAATGCCACTCGTGGATTCATCACGGATATATTCCGTACACACTCGTTCTCTCCTTCGATGGCGCCCGTTGAGGCAAATTGCTATGACACTTCAAGAGGACGAGGGGCCTTCACATCTTTTGTCAACTTGGTGATTGAAGGAAAGGAATACTGTAGACAGCCATTCGAGCGGATAATCAGGGGCAATTCCATGACGAAAGTCCAATCAGGTCTGCCAATAGTTTCGGAAATTGCAGAGAGCTATAACGACCTAGACAAGAAAAAGAGGGTACTCTTGCAGTGCGGGTCATCGGAGTCTATTGACGTACCGAGTGGAATTGCAGATGCTGTGGTGACCGATCCACCGTATTTTGGGAATGTCATGTATTCCGAGCTCTCGAACTTCTTCTACGTGTGGCTCAAAATTGCTCTTCAGGAAGAATACGATCAATTCAGGGATGAGTTCGTACCGTGGGAGAAAGAAGTCATCGAGAATCGAGTGCAAGAAAAGGGCGAAGTGGAGTTCCTTGACGGCCTCACAAAGGTGTTTTCTGAGGCCAATCGAATCTTGAAGGACGATGGAGTCCTAGTCTTTACTTTCCATCATAAGAAGGAGGAAGCATGGGCTGCCGTGTTACAAGCTATACTGGATTCAGGGTTCTATGTCACATCGATTTATCCAGTCAGAAGCGAAATGAAAGCATCAACTCACCTTCATGACATGGAAAACATCGTCTACGACATGGTCATTGTGTGCCGAAAACGAGCTGAAATTGCATCACCGAAGTCTTGGAGTATTATAAAGAAAAAAATCAGGAATTCCACACAAAAGACTGTCCAAATTCTCATCGAGAATGGGGAACGCCCAAGCGAGCTTGATACATTCGTGATGGCCCTTGGTAAATGTTTGGAACATTATTCAAAGCACTACCCCAACGTAATGGACGGCAAGAAAAGGGTAGAAGTTCGTGAGGCGCTCGATTCGATACGAGCTGCCATTGGGTCTGATACTCGGCCCTCACCAAACAGGTTTTAACACGAGTTATTCCTGTGGCTATTGAGATTGCGATGACTGGCCGAATATGCAATGTGGAAAAAAACAAGCAACGCTGTGGGTGCACCTATCCAGGCTGTTCAAGGCAAGGATATTGTTGTGATTGTCTGCAATACCACTGGAAACATCAAGAGCTGCCAGGTTGTCTATTTCCGCCCG
>JAHQWZ010000164.1 GCA_029856425.1 Candidatus Thorarchaeota archaeon | reverse complement strand
AACGGAGGTAGACCCAATCCTATTCCGAACTTGGAATGAAACAGGAGGTGCAACTGACGGGGTGTAAGGATACCAGTCGATGCTGATCTCCAAGACTTTGATTCCAGATATGCCGGCATCCGAGGTATCAACTATTATGCCATATAGGCCGCTCCCGTAGTCAACGAAGCTCCAAGAAGCAGGCTCCAAACCAGTACCCCATCGCACAGTCACATTCTGCTGCAAAACATTAGGAATTGGAATACCGTGATCCTCATCGGTAAATGTAATGTTCACAGAAACATCCGTATAAAATGGAACAGTTGAAGGTGATGCTCCACCGCTGGCTAGTGAAGCGGCAATGAACTGAGTTGAGCCAGTAATAACACGTTGGGTTTGATTTGCGTAGTAAGGACTCATTGATGGATCCCAGACAGCTCTCAGGTAGAAGGTATAACTGGAAACTCCGAGCAACGCGTCTGTGTCAATGTGAATTGTATAGTTGCCTGCATCCACTCCCACGCCTCGAACTAGAGTATAGTGTGTCCCTTCAAGAAGCGGTGAAACCTGAAGGGAGTCGAAGAGGATGATGAAATCGGCAATGCCAGTTTCGGTTTCTCTGTCGATGATTGTGAAAGAGAGGTCCATTAAGTCTCCAAGAGGCGTAGGTTCGATTGGGACCCAAGAGAGCAGAGCGAGGCGGTTTCGGATAACTGGCTCAAGTGCAGTCGTGTCGTCTGCATAGTATGGAGAGACATCTAGCCAGTCGACAGTTACGGACAGGTCAATTTTGAGTCCTGCTATCAGGATATTGGAATCTACCAAGAGACCGCTAGATAGAATTGCGGAATCAATTGATATATCGTAGGTATTAGCTAGAACGCCTGGTGAGAAGGCGAAGTCACCCTCAGCAAGGAGATCCACTCCCCGATATATCACCAAGTTGTTCTTGCTGATGGCCACGTATTGCAATGTCCCTAAATCAGTAAATGCAATGGTAAAGGTGACGTTGTCGGTATATCTGGTCAGTCCAGGCGGAGCGAGGAGCTCCACATTAGTAGGCCTTCGAATCGTATTGATGTCCACACCTAAACTCCTATTACTATGGAATGGAGAACCAGCCCAATCTGCATATACAGTCAATGCGTGAATACCCGTAGATCCAAGCGAAGTAGTCTTGACACTTAGGCTATAATAACCAGCGCCCAAATCAGTGAGTACGTAGTCGTTTCCAGTTCCTTCGACTAGTGGCGAAGCGCCGAGATAGACCGAGATAGTTGCTCCAGCTATTCCTCGATCACCATCAACATCATAGTAGAGCAAGGTGAAATTAGCCTTGTCAAGATATGCGGTTGGAAGAGGAGACTCAGAGGGCTCAAGGGTTGCGATTCTTGCCCTGAATTGGAAGCTTACGAATGCGTTGTCAGGAAGGTAGAAGGGCTGAATGTTATCATAGGTCATTAGGAATTGTAGAGTATAGATGCTGCCAATTACAAACTCTGGGTGGTTGTAGGTTTCTAGAGTCACTTCGTAGTACTGGAATGCAGCATTCCAGCTGTAACTGTAAATCCAAACACCAGGAGTAAGAATGTCGAGAGTTGTCAGTCCACCAGGATCTGGTATGCTATCCAAGGTTAGGATGTCTTGATAGTACAGGATGATCGTGAGTGTTGAGTTATAGGGTTGCCGCGTCAAAGGTTCTGCTGATAGTATTGTAACGCGATAGCGAACGTTGAAGTTCTGTATGGCGTAATCATCTTCATAGTACCATTCTGCGGCATCAGGAGCGAGATATACTCCCAGAGGATTGGTTCCGGGCGTTGAGTAGAATGTTGTGTCGAAATCAACCTGATAGACACCATCGGGATATTGAGTAACGTTGTAGTATATGGAACTAATCAGAGCGACGCCATCATATAATGTCAGAGTCGCACTTGCGATACCGGTTGGAGAACCAGTAGTAACATCGCTCCAAGTCACATTGAATGTGACTATATCACCCCATTGTGTGGGTGCAGGCGGTTGATAATCCATAACGGTCTGGCGTGGATTAATCGTTATACTAATGATACGGCCGGTCCTATTTGCATAGAACGGCGCACCGGCCCATCGAACACTGAGCGTGAAGGTGTCAGGTCCGAGTGCTCCGAAGACTGTCGTGTTAAACTCCACTGTAAATGTTCCAGCGTTGTGCGTCCATGAGAATGGTATACTCATGGAAATTGTCATCTTCGGATCCCAGAGTATCAGGTCGCTTGCTCCTCCGGTCACATCCTCAAATGTGAAGGTGAAGGTGGCGTTCTCCTTGTAACTGGTTGGCGTTGGTGGCGTGACTGAGAGTAGCGTATCCCTAGCCAATACTCTGACCGAGATGACATCAACTCTGTTTGTGTAGTACGGAGCGATGCCTGCGCTCCAGTTGATGTGGACATTCATATAGAATAAGCCAGTCTTAGCGAATATCGTCGTGCTAAACCCGATTGTATAGTTGCCTGGTTCAGTGAGAATCTCAGTTATGTCGATCTGCGACGTGTCCACTGACATGCCCTGGAAACTCACGTAGATGTGGACATTTCCATCTCCATATGGATTCGAGGTGTTGGTTATGCCCAGTCCACTATAGAGTTCTCCATAGAAGAAGGTGTAGTTCAAGACACCCAAGTACGCAGTCGGTCCCGATGATAGTCTAAGGACCATGACTGAATCCTCACCCACCAGGCTTGCAGTGGCGACTACCCATTTGTTGAAGTATTTCGCCACTGCGCCAGTCCAACTGAATGTGATATTGAAGGTCTGAGTGCCTAATCCAAACTGACTTGCGGGTACGCGAATGATGTAGAACCCATTGCCCTGTCCAACGTCAGGTTCAATTGTAAAGCTGATCGCGGATGGAGTTTTATTCACTACTGATACTATAATCAGATTTGTAGAGTTAGTGATTCCAACTCCATTATCTAGGTCGCCGTAATAGACTGAAATATTGAAGATTCCAGATGAGCTCGTGGGCTCAACCGAACTCACCAGTCTAAAGTCGGTGTTATGCGTCCTTATGGTAACTGAGATTGTGAATATGCCAAACTGGTAGTTCTCACCCTTGCTGAAGTTGAATGTCACTACACGGTTCTGTTCAATGGTGTCTGTATCAAATGTAATGAAGTCGATTCGATATCGCTGCTGTGCCGCTTCATAGGTGACCGTGGGCAAGTGTGGCCAATTGGTGATGGCCCAAGTTGCTCCATCTATCGGTACATCATGATCGGTGTCCCAATATTCTACATAAAACACAGGATCATTTCCTACGGGGATATTGAGAGCTCCCACTGTTGGGATTGCATATGTATAGGCGATGCGAATAGTCAATGTGAACTCCAGAGTCTTTTGCACGTATCCAGCTGCATCCGCAGTGATGGAGAAGCCATGCGTTCCCTTTCCGAGCGCAGATACGAGAAGCGTGACTTCGTATTGTCCAGACCCGAGAGGATTGACGAATATGGAGATATTTGATGAGATCGATGCGCCAGTTATCCCGACGTCTCGATCAATGTCGCGGTATTCCAATGTGACTGTGACGTCAGTCTGATAGGCTGTTATGACCGATGGATAGTTTGGCGAGGAGAGCTGGCTCTCCGCTGGCTGGTAGATGAAAGTGATCACAAGCGTAGCAATTGAGTAGGCATCTGCTGGATTGTCGACAGTGACGGTGATTGTGTAGCTTCCTTCGGGGAAGTATGATGTGTCGATCACAAGATAATAGCGTCCATTCCCCATGGGATTGATGGTTTTCGGATAGGTAAATGTTGCATTAGTGACTGTAAAGTGCGCTTCAAGACCATTGATGAAATCACCATAGTATTGGCTATTCGGTTCGCTTACTTCCATATGCAAGTAGATTGCGAAATCGTCACCGTTCGGGAAGCGAAGGTCACTTGGTTCATTATAAAGATAGGTCTGGAGAGTTCTAATCTGTACTTGGAATACATAATTGGAGGGTGCAAAGTAGTCAGTCCCACTAATCGTAATGGCAAGGTTGACTGATGTAGTTCCCACTGACCATGTGTTTGTGGTTAAAAGAATATCATAACTTGATGGAGAATTGATGGTTTCCGGGCCATATGAGGACGTGAACCCAAATGATGCAATATTTCCAATCTCTGCGATATCGAAGACATCTCCTGTGTCAAGGTCTGTCATGACAACGGTGAGTTCTGTATCGTTGCCATATGGCTCCACTAGGACTCCTGTAACAGTGACTGCGGTTCGGTGAGCCCTTATTGTCACATCAAATGAATAATCATCTGGTAAATAGAAATCTGAACTCGTGAGCAAGACTGATAGTGTGACTGATTTCAAACCAACGGACCATGCACTTGTATCAAGGAGATAGAGGTAGTCAGCAGGACTGTTCTCTGTATCCCCGGTTGCATCCCAACTGAATGTGAAGGACTGGAGGAATCCAATATCAACCGGTTGGCCTGTATCCATGTCAATCAGTAGTATGGTAACATCAACTGTGGCGCCCCATGGTTGTATGAAGTCACCAGACGCAGAAACAGCTGTGAAGTGAGGCCTAATCGTCAGAGTCACATTGACATCTGCATCGATCATGAATGCTGTCGGATGTGAAGCTTCCAGCATATACCAATGGTCACCCATTGAAAGGCTGGCAGTGCCCAATGTGATGTTGTAGAAACCGCCGCCCTCCCAGTCAGTGACTATTTGAGTACCGTTGGCAAAACTGATCGTGGCGTCTGTAATGGGTGTGCCATCGAAAGTATCAGTGTAGACAAGAGTGACTGTCGTTTCGAGACCAACCGGCGTCGTCGTCAGCCATTGATACTTCAGGCTCGTCCCGTGATAGAGGTCAAGGTCGAAAGATGTTGAGGCATCATTATAGTATTGATGCGATGATTGGATATTGATTCGCCAGCTTTGAGCCGTGGCAAGGTCTGTCGTATTGAGAGCGACGCCATAGACGCCCGTCCCATAGTCATTGAGCGTCACGTCAATCGGACTGCCAGTGTCAGTCCAATTCATAGTGACGGTGGCTCCAGCTACAGGTTGAGAGGCTGCATCCTCATCCGTAAGCTCGACCTCAACATGTAGCATCTCACCTGCTATCCTCACGGACACTCCACCACCGGCGGCATCTCCAGGTGACTTGAGGGTCAGGGCT
>JAHQWZ010000163.1 GCA_029856425.1 Candidatus Thorarchaeota archaeon | reverse complement strand
CTGGCAAAAGAGATCCAGAGTAGTGATGAGCAAATAGCAATGGGGGCCATAGAACGTCTGGGGTCACTTCAGGACAAACGTGCCACAGGAATACTTGTGGAAGCACTTGACGATCCAAGATATATGGTACGGATACATGTAGCTGCACAACTTGGTGAGCGTAGGGATAAGACATCAGTAGGTCCACTGATTGATGCACTGAAAGATAAGTCGTTGTTTGTTAGACAAACAGTAGCAGGAGCTTTGGAGAACATTGGTGGCAAAAAAGCCACTGATGCAGTAAGGAATGCTGAGTCAAAAGGTATGCTACTAGACGAATTGCCAGAAGGCGTTCGCCTCTAGTATCGAATTAGGGGTTTGACCGAATTTCGCTTATATTGAATAGTCGCTTTTGGAAAGATGCGCATAAAAAGGAGCGAATTAGGAAATGAGTGATCCTGATGACATCAAGAGGATTGAGGCTGCAATCAAGGACATGAATCTAGACTATATGCGTGGATTGCTATCAGAGGAAGAATACAACCGAAAGATCACCGATTTGAGGTCACAGTTGAGAGATGCAGGAGGAGTACCATCAGGTCTATCAGAAGCTCGTGAAGCGCTCACTCCCACACCCTCTGCAAAAACAGTGATGACAGACCCGGTTACTGCAGTTAAGAAGACGGTTCAGGCTATGCGTCGAATTTCAATAGAACGAATCGCTCAGGATTCCGGAGTTAGCGCAATGAATGTCACACGTATTCTTAGTGACCTCTTGGATGGGCGAGAACTCTCTGGTAGAATCGACCACGACGCAGGAGATTTCATCCTAGGAACAGGAACTGGTCCACCTCCCAAGACGATTGGTGCGTGTCCATACTGCAAGAGCGATTTAGAACGAATTGCAGTGAAGGGAGAAACGATTACATGCACGGTGTGTCGAGAGTCTTTCATTGTGTCCTGAATGATTGATGTCAGGAACATGATTGGTTTTCTGAAGAGATAAGTGCGTTAGAGCTATACGCAATTCTGGTGTATCTAAATGACTCTCTTTAAGGCATGCTTGAATGGTGACGAACCAGGAGCAGCATCTCTTGTCAGCGAGATGGTGTCGAAGAGCCAACCATCAGCCATATGGGCAATTTTAATGCATGCTGCCGCCTGGAATGAAGAACGTGATTTCGACACGCCGCACTCTACGATTATAATTCACTCCATACATCAAATGATTCAGGAGCTTGGTCCTAATCTTGATATTCTATCGGTTAAACCTCCTACTTCCAAGCTTAAGACACCGAAAGACCTGAGTGAGCCTCTTCAAAAAGCACTCCTCGAACGCCTTGCTTTGCATCTTGCAGCAATTGATCACTGGATAAATGAGCGTGGACCTAGGTACAATGTTGATACCAGACTGGACTCTCTGGATATGACTATGCGCAACTACACCCAGTCGATCAGGAAACAGACACACATGAGTGCACTAAGTTTCGCGCTACGACTTGGGAGCCGAGATGATCCTGTCAGACTTCGACGAATGACAGCCTCGCTAGCATCGGAGGACCCTGATAACCTTGGCCACGCCTTCATCATGCCGATATCTCTTGTTAGTGAACTCCCACAGGCTAGCTACAAGCTCCCACATCAGGCCGCTCTCTGGCATCTAACAGAATATCTTGTCAGAAAGGTGCCACAAAAGCAACCCGATGGTTTCAGAGTAGATGACCAAATGGACAAGATGGCAGTATCAACAAACCTGTTTAAGCACAAGAGCCTCATTGGCACAGCCATAGTGGAATATGGAGTCCTTGGGCATAATGGTATCTTCGCACAAAGAATAGCTGCTGCCGCAAAGACAGGACTTGTGCATAGTCACACAGTTGATTGGTTGCTGGATAGACTGAAGCAGAACATTAGAGTGAAGCCTCTGACCACTCAGCAATTGGTTGCTGATAGGCTCATAAAGACGAAGAAAGGGACTGACTGGGACCAGCTGCCAAGCGGCATAGACCTTCCAAACTCAGGAAAAGTCAGGCTTTGGCTTGTCAAGAACGCTACTGACTATTGGGACAAAATGATGGATTTAAAGTCAGACGTTTTCGAGGAGGTAATCCCCGATATTTCAAAGAAGGACTGGCCTGTTGTGAGGGCAGCACAGTATGCCATGTCAGCCCTCAATGGAGCACCGAGAGCGTCACATGTAATCATCTTCACGCAAGCAATCTGGTCACTAGCCGAGCAGGGATTGATCGAAAACTCTCTAGCCGCCCTTCAGGTTCACAGGATGCTCAAACAATATCTCAAGGGAAGGTGATTTTGTCAAATCTTCTCATATCTGAGCAAATTGTCCTCCTGAAAGACGAGTTTGAACAGACCTGAATCCTCAACCGCGGCCTTACATCCCTCAGGGGAAACATGATCAATGAGAAATACTAGTTCTCCTGAAGGTCGCAATATCCTGTGAATCTCCTCTAGAAGTCCAATCTTATCATCTACCCAAGTGTACACATCTATGAGAAGCGCAAAGTCAAGATGGTTCTCAGGAAGACCGGTTGCCAAATCGGATTGAATTGTTACAATGTTTGAGAGGCCTTCGTTCTTGGCTCGTTTCATGACACGTTTTATGGCAAGGGGATGAATATCTAGTGCATAGACCCTCCCGGCTTCTCCTACGAGTCTTGCTGCAGGAATAGTGTAGCTTCCAATGCCACATCCATAATCCAAGACGTTGTGACCTTCCTTAATACCAAGTGTGCTTACAAATTCCGAAGGTTTTCTGAAACGTTCACGAAAACGGAGATACCAAGCCATCACTCGATAACTTGTGTCAGACGTATGCGATCTATTTGTGGTTGCACTCATTTATTTCACGGTATTACTTCGAAATTTAAAGTATTTAAGTTTCAAAGTGTGAAGTTGGAAAGTCACTTCCCAATGATGAAGTAACGAAATTCGTTTTGAAATCGAAAAAGAGGCAGGCGTTTTGCCTCTCCATTATTGATTATGCTTCAGCATCACCCAATCTGTAAGACTCTGCAAGGAGGTCCGGAATATAACGGACTTTCATCCCGGTAGAGCTGTCCTTCATCATGTCATTGATCTGGATGGTACAGAATGGGCACTCAGTGGTGACCATGTCAGCACCAGTGGCCTCGATGTACTCCTTTCTTGTATTGGCGATTTTCTGAGAGAGCTCGCGTTGACCAGCACGAAGACCACCACCAGCACCACAGCATCTGTTCTTGTATGGGTCTTCGATGTATTCCACACCTGGAATCAATTTGAGAACCTCGATAGGCTCATCAAAGACATGCTGACCCCTGCCTAGGTGACAGGGTTCATGGTAGGTGACCTTCATCTTGATCTCGCCTTTTGGTCGGATGATATTCTCCTTGCCAATTACTTGAATCATATACTCAGCCATGTCGTAGACTTGGTACCTCGGAGGCTCACCACGTTCATCCTCAATGAAGGGTCGATGGTCCTCACGGAGGGTCTTGCCGCAGCCCGCACAGGCAACTACCACTGTGTCGCACTTGTACTTCTCGCAGGCCGCCTCGAATATCTCGGTGACCCTTCGTGCTGCAGCATGGGCAGTGTTGAGATCTCCAGTTCTGAAGGCCGGACTAGCGCAACACCATTGTTCCTTTGGAACAATCACATCTATGTTATTTCGATTGAGAACATCAATCAGTGCCTTCCCGGTGCTCTGCATCCGATAATCAATCAGACACCCTGTGAAGAAGGCAACTCTACCACGTGGGTTGTCAACCAGAAACTCTTCGGTTCCTATATTCTTTAGTAGTGGAAGGTCCTTCTCAGGGACCGCCCTACCAGTCTGATTTATCTGATCGACAAAGCCCTGCTGACCCTCAGCCAATGGATACCCTGCCTCAACAGCCTTCGCTCGTAGAAGCTCAACTGCCAAGGAGGGGATTTTGATCTTCTTTGGACAAATGTCTTCACACATCTTGCAAGTCGTACAGCTATAGACCATCTCATTCATTGCCATAGCGACACGGTCTTCCACGTCTCGTGGGTCCAACTCAAGCCTTGCAAGCTGACGAATTATCATTGGTCCTGGATAATCCCATGTTTCATGAACGATTGGGCAATTCGATAGACAGGCACTGCACTCGATGCACTTGCGTATCTCTCGCACCTTCTCGATCTCCTCAGCATGGATTATCTCCGGTCTCTGAGGCTTCTTGTCACGTGCCACGTATGGTCGTATACGCCTAAGACGATAGGTGGTCTGCGCCAAGTCAACTACTAGATCCTTAATGACAGGCATCTTCTCCATAGGTTCTAGAATTAGCTCCTCGTCGCGTTCAACCTTGGTCCTGCATGCGATTCTAGCTATGCTGTTCACTTTGACCGCGCAGGAACCACATTGCCCACCCCTGCACTCCCATCGGAAAGCTAGGCTAGAGTCATACTTGTCTTGGATGTGGAGTAGAGCATCAAGTACTGTCATCCCAGGCTCGTACTCGACATCGAAGTCTTGGAAGTAAGGCTCATTGTCAAAATCTGGGTTGTATCTGAGGACCTTTGCCTTGATTGTCTTTGCCATTCTATATGCCTCCTATGGGGGTGTAATCTTGGTGATGAGGAGCTCTTCCTTTCGAAGCTCCATCTTGCCGTCTTCGCCTTTCCGGATGACGATATTGTAATAGCCCTTATCATTGGGGTCAGCATCTACACGGTAGTGTGCACCCCTGCTGCCCTTTCGCATTACTGCAGCTTCAGCCACCATTCTGGCAGTCATGACCATGTGCTCGAACTCAATGGCTTGATGCCAACCGGGGTTGAACCGTTTAACTGGCACATCCACCTTTATATTTGGAACAACTTCCTTCTCGATTCTGACAAGCTCCTTGACAGCATCCTGCATTTCGTCCTCTTTTCTGAAGATTTGGACCTTCTCCCACATTAGCTTCCTGAGTTCATCCCTCGCGTCAGCCGGTGACATGCCTTCCTTGCGTTCTAGCATAGCCTCTAGCTTTTCAAACTCTTTAACGATGACGTCTCGATTGATGCCAGTGTGGGTGTTCTTCTTAGCAAACTTAGCTGCACTCTCACCTGAAAGAGCACCATAGACCTGGGTGTCAGCCAAGGCGTTACCACCTAGTCTGTTCCCGCCATGAACCCCACCGGTACACTCTCCCGAGGCGTAGAGTCCGGGGATGTTGGTGCCCGACTCC
>JAHQWZ010000162.1 GCA_029856425.1 Candidatus Thorarchaeota archaeon | reverse complement strand
GAAACGAGTACCACACTTGTCAAGGACCTTTGGCAATGTACTGTACTCCATCCGATCTGATGAAAGTCGGTGGAATTCGAATGGGCCATGTTGACGAAGATAGTCCGCTATCTCCATTCCACGTTGCCGTGTGATATCAAATGCAATATCATCGAACAGGTCAACTGGACCGATAAGCATTCCATTGGAAACTTGAAAACCAAGGCCAATGACTCGAGGCGGACCATCGAACCTAGTACACCGTGAGTCTTTTAGTGCAACAGGTAGGAGAGGACCTGCGTGGGAGCCGCGCATCCAACCAGCAACTAGATGAGGAATGGTGAACGCTTCAAGTACCTCTCCCATTGCTGGAAGACCAGAATGCGCTCTGACTATGGCCACAGGATCATCCTTTCCGACGTACTTCCCTGCTACAGCATGAAGCTTGTCAGTGCTCACGGAAGCACAGACCATTCCATCTGCTCGATAGATTTTCTTTATTGTGAATACTCCTGTACTGCCGATAAGGGCAAGCAAGTCATACATCTCTTCTGGACATTTCATATCAACAAAGCAAGGGACTTCCTTCATGATGTCTTGAATCACGAATGTAAACCCATCATGTAGGTTCGGGTCAATGACGAGCCCTGCTGTATTGAAGGGATCCGCAAATATTTTGAACAGAGGCAGATTGAAGGCACCGGGCTCTGTCTTGTCAGCCATGAAGATAGCGAACGGCTCCGACTTTCGTTCCTCAATCGTCATCTCTGCTGACCCCGGTCCCATCCCTTTGACATTGCCACTGAACGTGTCTGAGAGAATATCTTGTCCGGCTGCATAGATCTTCTTCTCACGAGCCAGTTCAGTCCCCTTCATGAAGGTGTCAAAAGCTAGGCGATGAACATCTTCATTGCCCTCACCCTTGAAGTGAGTCATAATAAGCTCCAAGTCATCTCCAGCATGTGTTACATGGAAGTCATTGATGATCTTCTTCTCTACACCTGTTTTCAGCTCCTTTCTTGCGAGCTCCAACAGGAAGTCAGGTACCACTACATGCCCGGCCAACGAACCAATGTCGGCCTTGATAACGCTAATAGTCGTTTCAACCAATCTCTTCTCGCTCCATTTCCAGATTGTAAGGAGGACACACAATGTCCTCTGACAGGACTGGGGGGCCTTTGGATTTTGTAATAGATGTTTCGGAGACCCTATCCCGAACAACGCGCAGTTATTATATGGACGTATAATAGTTTGTTGGTAGAGTATGTGACGTGCCTGAGGGTCCGAAACTCAAATAGCCTAGTAATGGTGAAACAGGAGCGATGATCATGCCAAAGGACACTGTTTCTGCCCGAAGACCTGAAACTGCTGAGCGCGAGCAATACCATATTGAAGTGAAACCAGGTGAAGTTGCAGAAACCGTTTTACTCCCTGGAGACCCTGAACGAGTTGCAAAGATCAGCTCGGGGTGGGACTCTTTTCAAGAGGTTGCAGCTCACCGACAGTACGTGACTCACACGGGAGTTTACAAGGGCACACCAATCTCAGCTTGCTCAACTGGTATTGGCGGACCTGGCACGGCTATTGCAATAGAAGAACTTGCAAATGTGGGCGTCAAGAACTTCATTCGCATAGGGTCCTGTGCGACTCTCAAAGAGCGGATTGAAATTGGGGACTTGATCATCTCCACAGGAGCTGTTAGACTTGAGGGCACAAGCAAGCAATATGTGAGGCCCGAGTTCCCCGCATGTGCGTCATATGAGGTGGTTTTGGCGCTCGTAGAAGCTGCGGACACTCTAGGCATGAAGTATCACCTAGGAATATCAGCCTCAACGGACTCGTTCTATCTAGGACAGTCTAGGCCAGGCTTTAATGGTTATACGCAGAGCTTTAGTGAGACCCTGATTGAAGACCTCCAGAAAGCAAACGTGGCGAACTTTGAGATGGAGGCTGCCACAATCTTCACTCTCGCAAATATCTTCGGCTTTAGATCAGGTGCTGTGTGTGCAGTATATGCAAATAGGGTCCAAGACAAGTTTGCAGTCGCGGGAGAAGATGATGTAATTGCATGTGGGAACGAGGCTGCAAAGATTCTCTCTGAGATGGATGAAGAGAAGGCGATTGCAGGCCGGGACTACTGGATGCGTGTTCATAAGAGATAGAGAACTACGACTCCCTCTCCAGGACTTTCTTTCTGTAATATGATTCAGATGTGTACAGAGCTCCGACAGGATTGTGTGCCAAGACACGATCTTTCGCAACAAGACAGGTGACTAGTGCGTTGGAGTGCTTAATGAAGAGTGAATCATGTCCTACGCAAAGACCCACAATGACATTCAAGCCTGTTTCCTCAGCGTTCAGCACTTCTGCCTGTCCTATTGGATTACAGAGAATCTCATAGGTGCCGGGCTTAATCTTATCCTCGTCCTTGAGACCAATCTCTTCTTTGGGAATGCTGCCTGTTTTGCAGCAGACCGATGCTACCTCAAATCCGTTCTTCTCGTAGATTCTAGCTAGACTTGCTGCTTCCCGTTTCAAACCTATGCAGTATGCAATCCCGAGTTTCTCTGTGCCAATCCGGGTTGCGAATTCCATAGTTTCCTCCACTCGAGACCATTGACAATATCCAGTGGATTCTACCCTGGCGGCAGCTTGCGATGTCTTTCTATTAGTCTGATCATCGTAGAGCTTTCGGGCACTTGTCAATGCATCTTCGAGTTCTACCATTGGACAGAATCCTTGAGTCGGGAGCTTGTCTAGCTCTCCTGATCTGCAGCTCCACTTTCCACAGCTCGTACATTTGACCATCTTTCTACCTCAAGAACAACTCGAGAGACGCTGTATCTTGAATCTTCCTAGGTTGCTGGAAGCAACTCCGAAATTGCCCCCTCGACTCTTCTCTCACTCAAGATAATTCAATGAAGTAGTTGCTATATTGAGAATTTGCGCGGTAGAAAGGGCAGTATGCTGCTTGATAACAAGCTCGGATAATGAGAAGAACAGTCATTTCTTATCACATCTTTATGAATGCCATACTTGCTTAGACTGTAATTCTTATCAAAAGCCGATTGGTCTTTTAGCATAATATTAGGAGTGGATGGACTAATATGATGGTCTCACGACGCGATATCATAATTTGCACAATATTCTGCATTGCAGCAATCCTCTTTCCATATGGATATGCTGAAGCAGTTGGGTTGGGGTCTCCAGATACAATTATCGCAGGCCTCTTCTGGGAGTATGTTGACTCATTCTATTTCACAGGATTTCGACTTCTAGCTGTTGGACAGGTCTTAACATCCGCACCATTCTGGCTATTCAGGTTCATATTTCTCTCCATGATGATCTACTACTTTGCAGCTGACAGTACTATTACCAGAATCCAGATCATTCTTGTTGGCACTCTCTCAGAATTGATCCCTCTATTAGTATCATTGCCGAATCTTATGAACTTCAATGGATGGACAGTCCCCCTCTACAATTATGTGATTCCCATACCGATTCTATTGCTTCTCGGAGTTGTGTTGATGGTCGCTTTTCCCAAGATGGAACCAGAAGGCATTTGGGAATCATAGTTGTGCACATTACCCAGTCGTGCAGTAGCTTTTCTTGGATGGCTATTGAGAAGTGTAGCACATAGGGCAACGCGCAACTCGGAATCATAGAAGAGGGGACGGCAGGCGGTTTGTAAGGTAAAATCGGATGTCTCTATAGACAGACATATTGCATTGAAATTCCTTGGCTGCATATGCCCGAAGTATATTTTGATTTGGGAGATGCATTGTCATATATTGCTGAACTATATGATACCAAAGACAGCCCCACTGTAGATGAGTATGTAGAGTTTCTTGAGATTGCAGGATTTGAACCGGTGATTGAAGACGACATTGCTCGGCTCTTCAAGTTTCTGCTATACTTGACTAAGGCCAAGAGCGTACTTGAAATTGGGATGAGTATCGGTTTCTCGACCACATCAATGGCGCTCGCAGTAAAAGGGCATGGTGGAAGAATCACAACCTTGGAGATGAATGAGGATATAGTTCCGGAAGCCAGGAGAGCGTTCAAGAACTTCAATGTGGATGATGTAATTGACATAAGAATTGGAGATGCCAACGAAATTATCAAGAAGATAGAATCAGAATCCTTTGACGTGGTTTTTCAAGATTCATCCAAAAGACTCTATCCAGTAATGCTAGAAGATTGCGTGAGAGTTCTGAAGAAGGGAGGGCTCTTCCTGATAGATGACACACTCTTTCCAGTGATGAAAGAAAGGAGTGATTGGAATGACTCTACTAAAGCGATTCATGAATTCAATCAGAAAACCTTGAAATCAGGCGTGTTTAGTACTCTCTTACCCATTGGTGAGGGTTGTACAATAGCTGTGAAATTGTAGTCACTCGTAGTAATCTACTGCTGCACTGGTGGAAGATGGAGATATGGAAACAGACCATCTGAGTATGAACCATGGTCCGAGGATGAAACGCGATGTCTTCAATCCCCTTCCCATATGGAAGCTTCATGATACTCCTTACTTTGGTTCTGGCCTATATCTATCTTCGACGAAAGGGCGACGAGGGAGAACAGAGAAACATCTTCTTTCCCGCAAGTATCTTCTTTCTCCCTCTCGCCTTGGTGATAGCGGCTCTTCAATGGTTCGCACCTTGGTTCTAGGTGTGTAAGTCCTTATGTATAGACCTGAATCCCTTTTTGGCATAGCTATTGACTCACACTCACATGTCCTGCCATGGCGATGAGATCTCTCTCACTACTCTGAACACAAAAGGCAGCGCGAATATTCCAGTAGTTGGCGTAGGAAAACATGTGATGATTGAATGACTGGAATATGGACAGGGAAAGAGAATCAATACGAATATCACGTGCGCCAATTGAAGAAGAAGGACTCTGTCAATGTATTGCATTTTAGTCAAATCGCCTTTTTGAGCCCATTTCCAGACTAGATAGGCTATGAGTATTCCAATTGAATAGTACGGAAAAACCGTATACGTGTAGAACAGGTCCAACACAAGGGGCGAATCCACCCACGGAACTACTCTGCCGTACGCCCATGCTCCAGCATATATATCCAGAATCATAGATCGAGAAGTCTGTGTGATTTGGACGCGAAATGGCGTCACAAGGGACCATATGGATATTAACGCAGCCATGCGGAGAGGGGTCCAGCTCGTCTTGGCCTTCACATCAGCATT
>JAHQWZ010000161.1 GCA_029856425.1 Candidatus Thorarchaeota archaeon | reverse complement strand
CCCCCCGCAGACACGCTCGCCTCGAGTTATGTCTTCAACAACACTTGTTGATCCGCACTCTGGGCATGTCTGGCTTTCAGGTTCACTTCTGCTCTGACTAGCCCTCTCTTGAGCATCGCCACGCGCACGATCCAAAGCTGCTCCTCCGTCTCAATCAGGATGGATAAGAGCCTGCCAGAATTCATAGCAATATCATTGCTGTAGAAGACAGTCTCCCGGGACCACCTTTTATCCAGATGGAAAAATGCACTTTTAATTGTATGGAAATTCTGTTGGCGGATTATGTAGTCGCTTCTGATGGCACATACAACAGGATGAGCCGCTAAGTCGTTTGTTCCGTGCCATCTTCTGTAACAATCACAGTGTGCTCGGCCTGAGACACTAGTTCGCCCTCTTCTTCGGTCAAAATATGATGGGCAATTAGAGCGCCATTCTTTTGAAGTTCTCTAATACCAAGCTCCAAGTCCGCCTTACGAAGCTTCTCAGCCATCCACCTCTTGGCAAAGGGGAACTCCTTGAACTCCTTTCTAGCAATTCCCAGAAACATCCTTGTGCCCTTGAATCTAACAGGAACTCTAATGGGGAGCATCTGGAAAATCAAGGGATCTGGTAAGTCAGTCACATTCCCGGAACCTGTGCTAGCAAAAGTTTCGATAGCATAGACTTCGCCTTCCTCAACCAATACTTCTGACTTGCCTGATATACATGGAACTTGTTTTTCAGCATGCAGCTCGTACTCTTTCAGCTGATGACCTGAGAGTTGCTTTACAGGTTCGAAACCAGCACTCTTGATTGTGTCTTCAATCAGTGCTCCAATTGTGTTCAGCTTGGCACCGGGTCGCATCATTCGGATTGCCACCTTTGTTGCATCTTCAGATGCCTTTACGATGCTCTGGTGTTCTGGATTGAGGGCAATGGTGAATGCACTATCGGAAATGCATCCATCAACATGAGCTCCACAGTCTACGGTCACAAGGTCACCCTCGGCGATGACAGTATCATCATTTAGTGGAGAAGTATAGTGCGCGGCGATGTTATTGATTGCAACATTGCACGGAAACGAGATACCACTGGCCTTCTCCCTTATGTAGGACTCAACCGCCTCTACTATGTCGAGGACTTTAGTCCCAGGTTTCACCATTGGACGCGCTATATCTAGAGCCTCGCGAGCCACTACTCCAGCTTGCCGCCATTTGGCCCATTCATCCTCTGGTTCTACTGATTCCTCGGTTTTCTCTGACTTCTCCTCAGACAATCCAATCACCTAGATGATGCACTTCCAGATGCTCTTGCTGATGAATAAAAGAGTGACGGAATGATGCACTATCCGCCAAGAATATTGGCAATGCGTTTAGAATGTCTTGCCATCATGAAGAACATATAGCCAACATTGGCGCCTTTGGTTGTCAGGACTGCAAGAATGGCATCCTCGCCAGCATCGCAGACAATGACATAGCCAGACTCACCCTCTATAAGCATCCTCACAAAAGGGCCTCTCTTGAGCTGCTTGAAGACCTTGATTGTCTGAGACTCGATCTGTATGGCCCTACCGGCAATTACATCCTCTTCAGGTACCATTCCAACATCCTCAGAAGGAGGAAAATGAGAGCATATTGGGAGTCCTTGCGAACGTGAGATGATAACGCTGGCTTGCACATTACCTTGGGAGGCTCGACTTAGATCTTCGAGAAGTTCGGTGAGCATTTCAGTCTTTGAGGACACGGTGCTGGACCTCCCATAGGGGACTCTTCGTCAAAAAACCCTTCGGAGTATTTAAACTTAGGGCGAATCTCTATACTATAGTTTCTTGGCACCTGCCACCTTGAGTGCCTCTATTATCCTCTTCAATCCCGCGCCATTGTCAGCCTGCAAATGCTTCTCAAGGTATGTTCCCTGAACCACAATAGATGCACCAGCCTCAACCGCTCCAACAACCGACTCAACGCTGTTGAACCCTCCACCTGTGATGAGAGGAATGTCACAATATTGCGAAACTGCGGCAATTATCTCCGTTGGGACACCTCCGCCCTCAGCTCCGCTCCCAGCCTCAAGATACACCAGTTTGAAACCAAGGAGTTCAGCTGCAAGCGCGTACATTAGAACCAGTTTTGGTTTATCCCGAGGAAAACACTTGGCCTCACCAACCCATGCGGCGCTCTTCCCTGGCTCAATCAGTAGATATGCCATTGGGATAGGTTCAATGTTGGAGAATTTCACCCTTGCCGCTGCAAGAGCTTGGGCACCAATGATGTAGTACGGATTCGTGCTATTAAGAAGGCTCATGAAGAACATGGCATCGGCATGCTCACTCACGCCGGTTATGTCACCTGGAAACAGAATTGTTGGAATATCTACTGCATCTGTGATAGCCTTAACTGAGTCATCAATATCACCAAAGATTGTACTGCCACCAATCATAATGGCATCTGAACCAGCTTTCTCAGCAATCTTTGCAAGCTCCACAACCGTGTCCTTTCTAGTGGCCAGAGGATCTGGGTCAAGTAGTGAAAAATGGCAGGCTCCCTCTCTCTCTAGTTTCTCAGTGATGTATTTCCATACCTTATCAGGCATGAGTGTGCCTCCTTGAAACGGACCCTCGACGTTTAGACCTGCTTTTTACGGTTTTGGTGCATTGATACTTGCGTTTGAAAGCTGGTCTAAAACGAATTCTCATCCCTTACTCTTGATCATCAAATGCATGTCGAATCCAATCAAGAGGCATTCTAATTGCCAATCGTGGACCTGAGAAGCGCATCACCTGACGAATCTTCTCTCTCATGGTTGGCCTATAACAATGTACAGAACATTTCCTGCAGGTAGGCTTCAATTCGCCAAATTGACAATGATCCAGTCTATGTATTGAGTAGTCCAATAATTCTGCACAGTCCACACAGAGAGTCCTATCTTTTGACTTATGCTTCCGCTCACAATGGAATCGAATCATCTTTTCCACAGTGCGTTTCTCTCTTGCTATTCTTGGGCCACCTGCGCTCTCTGTCATAGACTTCGAGTTTCTGTGCCCACAGAACAGCCTTATCATGTCTTGGATGTCGGATATGAGATTATTAATTAATCAAAATGTCTTATGGTGTTTGGTTCTGAACTATATTGAACGATATTGCTTACGATTCTCAACCTTTATTTAGCCTACATAGGTCCAGACTAGAAATAGACCAGAAATCTATTGTCTGCATAATGGACAAGGGAGTGGCTTGATGACCACAAGCGATCCAAAACCCCAAAACGAAACTGCTAAGGAGAGCATGATTGTTTCTGCAGATGGCGAAATCAGAATTGGAGTCTTCCCGTGCGCATGCGGGAAGAATATTGGTGCTGTCGTAGACATTGATGAAGTTGCGAGGTTCGCAGAAACCTTGCCAGGGGTGGTATTTGTTCAGACTAATAGATACACCTGCGCAGATCCAGGTCAGAATGAGATTCAGCAGGCCATCAAAGAGCGCGGTCTCAATAGAGTTGTTGTGGCTTCGTGCTCACCCACCATGCATGAGGATACATTCAGAAAAACCGTGAAAGCAGGCGGCTTGAACCCATACCTCTGCATAATGGCGAACATCCGTGAACACGTGTCTTGGGTCCATATGCATGAACCAGAGCAAGCCACGCTGAAGGCAAAGGAGCTCGTGGCCATGTCTGTGGCAAAAGCAAGAACCCTTGTGGCTCAGCCCGAGCTGGATGTTCCAGTTACCCAAGCAGCAATGGTCGTAGGAGCAGGTGTTTCAGGTATGCAGGCTGCCTTGGACCTCGCAGAGGCTGGATTCAAGGTTCACCTGATTGAGCGCGAGCCAACTATCGGAGGAATCATGGCGCTCCTAGATAAGGTGTTTCCTCAGAATGACTGTAGTATCTGTATTCTGGGCCCTAAGATGGTGGATGTGGCAAAGCATCCCAACATCAATCTCATCACAATGGCTGAGGTCGATGAGATCTCGGGGTATGTTGGCAATTTCAATGTACGAGTGAAACAGAGGGCTCGATTTGTGGATCCTGCTAAATGCACAGCATGTGGTGATTGTGTTGAGGTCTGCCCCATAGATGTTCCCAGCCGCACTGATCAGAATCTCACATGGAATAAGGCAATCAGCATTCCTTTCCCACAGGCAGTCCCCTCGTCCTACTTCATCAATCCCGACGCATGTCTTGGAATGGATCTGATTAGATGTGGTAAATGCATAGACAGGTGTGAACAGGAAGCAATAATTCCTTCTGACAGAGACCGCATAATCGAGTTTGATACAGGAGTAATCATCCTAGCGACCGGATTTGTGCCAGCCAATCCCAATAAGATACCGAGACTCGGGTGGGGAAGGTATCCCAACGTTATCACATCTTTAGAGTTTGAAAGACTGATTAACGCAGCAGGTCCCACAGAAGGACATCTTGTCAGACCGTCAGATATGTCAAAGCCCAGGTCAGTGGCGATAGCACAGTGCGTTGGGTCACGTAACTTGACCACGAGGACAGGCTGCTCAAACTACTGCTGTGCTGAATCAGTAAAGTGTGCCATTCTCATCAAGGAACACTATCCGGACACTGAGGTGACAATTTACTATCAAGACCTCCGGATGCATGGGAAGTATTTTGAGGACCAATATCTCAAAGCGAGAGAAGAGGGTGTCAAGTTCATACGGGGTCGTGTCGGTGAGATACAACAATACCCCGATACTAAGAATCTCAGGGTTGCAGTGGAAGATACAACCCATAGCAAGTTGCTCATGGTAGACTATGATATGGTCATTCTGTCAATGGGCGCTGAGGGAACTGCAGGCAACTTCCCATTACCAATATCCTGCACATCAGACTCATTCTATATTGAATCACATCCAAAACTTCGACCTGTTGATACTAGTTCTGCAGGCGTCTTCATCTGCGGAGGTGCAGAGTCACCAAAGGACATCAGAGACTCTGTTATCCAGGCAAGTGCAGCAGCTGGGCGTGCAGCTATAATCCTTCAGAAGGGGAGATACCCCATTGAAGCATTAAGCGCTAAGATCCTTCAGGACAAGTGCACCAGATGTGGAACCTGTGTGGATAGATGCCCCTATGGGGCAATTGTTGTTGACGGTACTGGAAAGCATTCCGTGATGGGTGCATTATGTCAAGCGTGTGGGACTTGCGCCGGAGACTGCCCAAGTGATGCCATATACATGCCTAACTTCACAAATGAACAGATAGAAGCCCAGATT
>JAHQWZ010000160.1 GCA_029856425.1 Candidatus Thorarchaeota archaeon | reverse complement strand
GACTCTTGGTCGACCAGTCTGCGGATCTCTCCTAAATGTCACACCCATCTGCTTTAGAAATGCATTCATTCCACGCCGCAGTGTTGTCACGGAAGATGCGATGCCCTTCTTTCCTGGCTCCCCTCCGAACACAACCATGCTATCACTGAGGTAGTCAGCCATGAGAATTGAGTGCTCAACCACAAATGCAGTCTTCATTTGAGTTTGGATTGTTCGGCGGATAGCCCTAGAGCTTGCTAGCCTTTGTTCGATGTCTAGGAATGCAGATGGCTCATCAAACAGGTAGATGTCAGCATCCTTGGCCAAGGTTCTAGCGATTGTTGCTCGTTGAAGCTCACCACCAGATAGTTCAGAAATGGGATGGTCCACAAGATCCTCTAGCTCAAGCTTTCGCAACACAGAAGTCTTGAAGTCTGAGCTGTCTACTGTGGACCCTCCAGCCTCCCGAAGATACATCCGAACATTTCCGGGATAGTCTGCTGTGATGTACTGCGGCTTATACGCGATCTTAAGGTCAAAACCACTCAATGTCTTCTTTGGAGCTTCACCTTTAGTGGGTTCTAACTCGCCAGCGAGCATTCTCACGAAAGTAGTCTTCCCTATTCCATTGGGCCCTAGGATTCCAACTATCTGTCCTCTAGTTACCCTGCCGCCCTTCACCTCGAGGGTGAACCCCTCGAACTCCTTTTTTAAATCGCCATACTCTACAAGTGTTTCCGAACTGACGAATTCCTCATCCTCACCAGTCATCCCCTTGAAAGAGATAGCTGTATCTCTGAAGCGCATATTTTCATCCGGAATATAACCATCGAGAAAGATGTTCACACCAACACGTGTGCCATGTGGATGAGAAACGATTCCGTAAGCCCCAGGTTTGCCATAGAACAGGCATACCAAGTCAGACACATAATCAAGAATTGAAAGATCATGCTCAACCACCACGACTGTCTTGCCAGAGTCTGACAATGCTCTGATTGCACGAGCTACTCTCAACCTCTCACGAACATCAAGGTATGCAGTAGGTTCGTCAAAGAAGTAAATGTCACCCTCGCGGACAATGGCTGCTGTCACCGCAACACGCTGCAACTCTCCACCAGAGAGAACATTGATTGGGCGGTCCCATATCTCTGTTAGACTCATGTCTTCCTTCAAGTTTTTGAGCCTGCCTGAGCTGTCAGCGGCTTCCAGGAGTTCACTGATTGGTTTGTCTGCGACTGCTTTGACCTTGGGCAGGTCGGTGATAGTCTGAGGCTTGTGGACTGGGACTATCGTGCCCTCCTGTATTCGCTCAAAGAAAGGTTGAAGTTCTGAACCGCGGTACCTTCTTATGATCTCGTCCCATTCGGGTGGTTCCTCTACTTCACCAAGATTGGGCTTTAGCTCGCCTGCAAGAATTCTCACAGCTGTGGTCTTTCCAACGCCGTTTGGACCAATTAGTCCTAGGACCTGGCCCTGCTTCGGTGTGGGCATTCGGAAAAGCTGAAATCCGTTCACACCATAGCGGTGGCTACCATCAGTGTCGAGTTCCTCTGGAAGGTTGACAATACTGATTACATGATAGGGACACTTCTTCACACACATTGCCGCACCCGAGCAGAGAGACTCCACTATGGTCGGGGGCTTGTCGGGACCATCGAAGAACACGACTGTTTCGGTGCCTGTTCTGACCATGGGGCAGAATCTCTGACACTCGTGTGTGCAGTCCTTTGGCCTGCAGCGGGAGTGGTCTATGACTGCAATGCGCATTTTTATCCTTCACCTTCAGGAGGAACAAAGGGGGATTTCCTGTAGAGTATTTAGCGCTTTGGCTCGGGTCCAGAAAGGCTGATGGACAAATGAAAAACCTTTAGAACCATTGGCGTCAACGAATCTATAGAGATGAAACTAATAGACCGTATTCTGAGCGTGTTTAGCAGACAGCGCAACCTCTTTCTCGGAGCTGTAGGACATCCCGACACTCTTGCCGCCTACATCCACCATGTCAGAGCCCAGACATACCTAAGACTGACTGGTAAGACACTCACACAGGTCTCTATGAGTGAAGTCACAGGCAATTCTGACACAAGTGACCTTTCAGATAGCGTTGCCCGGGTCCGACGGATCACTCGGGGACATGCGTAGAGAATTGTAGTTTCGATAGCATTATAGGAATTCACTCCTAGATACACTTGGGGATTAGAGATTTCAGTCACAGAACGGGATATTGTGGTGCCAGGCTTACTTATTATTGCGTTTGTCATCCCATTAATCACAGTCGTCCCAATTCAGACAGATGTAATAGATCTCCAACTCAATTATCGATACAGGCACTACACTCGACAGGGAAGTTGGGATTCTGTAGTCAGTGAGGTAGAAAGCACCTCTACAACCTATGAGATCTCAGCAGCGGTAGATCTGGACAATCTAAGTCTTGCCCTGAGGGATCAGGAGGTGAGAGAATATCCAGTTTGGGTCAATGTTAGTTCTTGGAGTGTTGGTGATTCTGTCCGGGTGGGCGACCAGATTGTGACAGTCATGGGCGACTCTGAGAGATATGGTTTTGAATGCTGGAATGTAGAGCTTCTAAATGGCACAGATGTGTATTACTCAATGGAGTTTGGTATTTTTCTCGGCACATATTATTATGAGTGGAACTCGTCAGGAGGGTCCTATTTCGTTTCTGAAACTTGCCAGATTGAACTCATATTCGAGAATCTTGATGATTTCTTCAACGTAGAGCATGAGTTCAACAGCGATGCAATATTACTCTCCTTAATCATCTCAGAAATGGCAGTAATCATCTGGCTCATCGAAAAGGGTGAGAGAGGAGTGTTACTCCGAAAGTCTTAAGCAAATTCACTGATGGCTATAATCGTGGAATGATGATGAAGTAGGGATGGTGAGCGTCTCATCAACGTGATGACCCATTAAACCGCAGTCTGACCACTCTCTAATGTGCAGTGAATAATGACTTCAATACTCACATTTGGAATGAAAATAGATAACCCCCGACAAATCCTACTTGGAGACCTATGAATCTTGATGGCTATTGACTGTAACCGATTTTGTCCTGAAGTGAGATTGTGCTGTCAAGAAACGGAGATGACCATCACAAGAAAGGATGCCAAGAGGATTAATGCCCTTGGCTACTCAACCAGTGATTATTCCCATCGCGTCATTGGTAGCTTCAGTGAACTGAAGAATGTCGATGGTCACTGCTACTTCTATGATCCGGCTTCGAAGGAATGTAAGATCTATGAAGCTAGGCCAGAAGGTTGCCGATGGTACCCAGTTGTCTATCACTACACCAAACGCAAATGCCTTGGCGATGATGTTTGCCCAGCCTCACCGAACTTGACAAGGACAGAGATAAGAAACGTCTGTCATAAGGTGAGAAGACTCGTGGAAGAACTGAGGAGGGAGGCCGCTCATGGCGAGAGCCCGTGCTGATCTTCATACACACTCGGTCCTCTCTGATGGAAATGATTCACCAACTCAATTAGTCAGCCTAGCAGATGAGTTGAGGCTTGGTGGAATTGCCCTGACTGACCACGATACGATTGCGGGTCTGAGAGAGTTCATGGAAGCAAAGGTAACATCAGACTTGCTGAGGGTGCCGGGTCTGGAACTCAGTGCAGACTATGAGGGCCAAGAGGTCCATATACTAGGCTATTTTGTTCCCCTCGAGTCCACGATACTTGACAGTAGACTTCAGGACCTCAGAAATAGACGCCAAGGCAAGTTCTCCAAGATGGTTGAGAAGCTCCACGGTCTGGGAATTGAGCTGCAGCAAGGAGAGCTAAATGAAATCCTAACGGGTGTAGAGAGTCCAGGGCGACCGCATCTTGCCTCACTACTTGTAAGAAAAGGAATCGTCAAGAATACGGAAGAGGCATTTGAACTGTATCTCGGCGAAGGAAAACCTGCGTTTGTAGAGAAAAAGAGAATGCATGCTTTCAAGGCGATTGATCTTCTCAAATCAGTGGGAGCGGTGCCGGTCGTTGCACATCCCTTAACGGTTAAAGTGGCAGATTTGAGGGAGTTTCTGCAAGACCTGGCCAATGCAGGAGTTCGCGGTGTTGAGGTAGAATATGACTACAGACCGGTTGGATTCGAAACCAGCTTGGATGAGTTAATGAGAATCACACGAGAACTCGGTCTTATAGAGACGGGTGGTAGCGATTATCATGGAAACTCCTGGATGAGCGGACTTGGCAGCACCACTGTGCCTGTCGAAACAATTGAGATTCTAAGAGCAGCAGCAGATGAATCGAATACGGAAGCCTAATCTGCTGCAGCATCATGTATGAGCCGAGTGTTGACCCCTTGAGAGTTATCGATGCTCATGTGCACACATGGACGAGGGACATAATCAGTGAGAAGGACCTAGAGGCTCGTCGCATTGCAGCTGAACGAGATGGCACAGAGCCTCAACTGGACTCCCCTATTGAAGCATTGGAAGCAGCCATGAGTGATGCTGGGATTGAGAGAGCAGTAATCCTGCCAATCGACAGCGGTCTCAACCAAGATATGCCGTTGAGCCTGAAAGAGAAGACGGATTGGCATGCAGATGAAGTGATGGGCAATCCGGACCTCCTCACATTTGTTGGAATAGATCCTCGAAGGGGAAATGAAGGATTAGATGAGTTGGAACGTGCTGTCAAGGAGAAAAAGTGTGGCGGATGGAAGATGTATCCTCCCAATGGGTTCTATCCTGATAGTGAGGAGTTCTACCCATACTATGAGCTGTGTACTGAGCTCAATGTTCCAGTGGTAATTCATCAAGGTTTCACTTCAAGATTCAAGCATATCAAGTATGGAAGGCCGGTTTATGTTGACAGCGTGGCTGTCGACTTCCCCGAGCTCAAGATAGTCTTAGCACATGCGGGAATTCCTTGGGTTGATGAGGCTTTAACAATCGCATCAAAGAACCCTAACGTGTTTGTGGACGTTTCAGGTTGGCAGATTTTTGCAGCCAGGAGCACGGACAGAATCTACAGTATGATAGCAGATGCAAGGATATTCCGAGTATTTCCAAATCGAATGCTCTGGGGTAGTGACTTTCCGCTCTTCGAGCAGACTATGCCGCTGAAGAGGTGGAAGGATTTCTTCACTAAACTACGGATACCCGACGCAATACTGGAGAAAGGACATCCTCAAGTATCTCAGGATGAGATTGAATCTGTGATGTGGAAAAACGCCGCGCGTCTCTTCTTCGGTGAGAAGCCATGAC
>JAHQWZ010000159.1 GCA_029856425.1 Candidatus Thorarchaeota archaeon | reverse complement strand
ATTTTCAGAATCTGTTGCATCTACAATGCAGAACTTCGCTGCAATGCTGCGTTGCGGTGATGATTCCAACCCTGAACTCCCCTGCATCACATTTCTGAATGATGATGCATGTCCTGAGCAAGAGCCAATTCTGAGGCAAAATCAACTACCCTTGAATTCGAAGGAAGAGATAAGCATAATCAGGGAAACAGCAGCCTCAGTTGGTATTGGTTCGACAAGCACACACTGTATAATAGAGCTTGAAGAGGGAATTGTAAGAATTAATCTCTCTAGGGGTGATGCAGTTCTCGAGCCTGTGATATGTGATTGCTGTTTAGAAAGATGCACTCGAAGATCGAATATCTGTATAGTAGGAACAGATACAGGATGGTCTTCTGAAGATCTTGGCCCTAGAGCGCTTTTAACGCTGGCCAAGATTTACGCTCTGGCCACACGTGAAATCCCAGAACATGTTGAGAAGCAGCTTTACCAAGCCTCTAGATGCTCAAAGATTGAACTTCCACACGACTTGAGTAGTAAGCCTCACTTGGAGGAACGACTCACAAGGCTAGGATATATCAAGAAAGGTGTAAATTGGACACTCCTGGATGAAGCCAACCTTAGACTTCAAGATGGCAGGCTTTCTGAAACAGATTACGAGTCCATTGCCAGGAGAATCCGGTCTCAAGAAACAGCAGACCAGTAGTGTGATTCCAATGATAAGGAGCATTTCCGTGATAGGTGGATCTGATAGCAACAAAAGCTTCCTCGAAATGGCAGAAGCGGTTGGCGAAGAGATTGCAAAACGTGGCGCCGCCGTCGTCTGTGGCGGACTAGGTGGTGTGATGGAAGCTGTATGCAGAGGAGCGAAGAAACATGGAGGTATTACGATTGGAATACTACCTACTGATTTCAAAGAACATGCCAACAGCTACGTCGACATAGCAATTCCCACAGGCATGGGATACGCCAGGAACTTCCTGGTAGCTAAGACCGGGGATGCTGTAATAGCAATCGCAGGTTCAGCTGGAACGCTAAGCGAGATGGCAATAGCTTGGTTCTCTGATAGACCAGTCATTGCGCTTGTTTCATCTGGGGGATGGGCAAAGCGCCTAGCTGGAACCAAGATTGATGAAAGAAGGCAGGATGTGGTAATTGCCGCAGAAACCCCACAGGATGCAGTTGAGAAAGCCTTCAAAGCACTAGACTGGGAATAGTACCAAGAGCCAAGTTCTTTAGGTTCCGTCAAAAGATGGTAATTGCCATGCAGCTCGCAAAACAAGTCCTAGATGGCAAGACCGACTTAACCACCGAGGAGATTGAGCAGCTCGTGGGAGTGTTTTTAGATGAATACAAAGGATTGTCCAACGTTGTAGAGACTCCGCGAAGGAATGTTTTCTACGTGGGTGATTTGCACGGTGAGCTCCAAAGCGCTAAGGCAGCGCGGGATCTTATTGAGGGCAGCAGAGATGCATCAATGGTATTCCTTGGAGATTATGCAGATAGGGGACCGCAACAGATTGAAACCGTCAACATGGTGCTTTCTCTGGCAATTGAATTCCCTAGGAGAGTAATAGCACTCAGGGGTAATCATGAATCTGACAGTGTTGCAAGAACATATGGCTTCTACAACGCTGTGAAAGCAAAATACTCCCCTGAAATATTCGATGTCTATTGCTCTAGCTTCAAAGCACTTCCATTAGCTGGCCTCAGTTCAAATGGCGTGTTCTCATGCCATGGAGGCGTACCAGAAGGAATACGGAATCTTGATCAATTACAAGGACTAGATCGATTCCAAGAAGACATGCAGAATCCAATCGCATTCCAATTAACATGGAATGATCCTGCAGAGGGAGATTTCCATTTTGGTCCTAACTGGAGGGGAGGAGGCTCGCGAATCTTTGGCCGGCTTGCTTTCAATGAGTTCGCTGAGTCCTTAGGAATAGTCCTGATGTTCAGGGCTCATCAAGTGTTTCCTAATGGTTTCCAGAAATTCTTTGATGACAAACTAATCAGCGTCTTTAGTGCGCGATATCACGGACGTGTGAAACCAAAAATTGCTTATCTGCGAGATGGTCTGAAGACTGAGTTGATTCAAATCTAGCATTGATTCAGCGTGGTACAAAACTGCAATTAGAGAGAAGTTCTTAAGGACACCTCATGCGACCAAATAGTCAACTCGAAAAGACTCAATAGCGGGAGATTTAATCGCTTCGAGGGAGTATCAATGCCCAAGGTAGCAGTTGTTAATACTACTCCAAATACAATCTTTGACGACATAGGACGCCTTCTCGATGAGGCAGAATATCAGAAACATGTTTCAAAAGATGTCGCAACAACAATCAAGCTCAATCTGTCTTGGTCGAAGTTCTATCCCGCATGCTCAACCAATCCCTATGTATTTGATGGGCTTCTTCAGAAGATGATTGCGGATGGCTATTCTCCTCGTAGCATTCAGGCTGTTGAGAACGAGACCGTGGTGACGAACATTTATGCTGGAACCAAGGGGAATAACTGGTATAAGGTGATGAAGAAACACCGAATCAAGTTCCTCCCCCTTATCAAGGCCACTTACGTAGATGTGGAGCTATCTCAGAAGACACTGGTCCTTGAGGATGTCTTCGGTGAGATAATCGCTCCGAAGGAAATCTTCGGGACAAACATCATCCATCTGCCAACCATTAAGACACATGGTCACACACAAATGACGGGCGCTCTCAAAGACTCGTTTGGACTCTATCTGACCAAGAAACGACATCTCGCTCATCTCAAGATTCATGAGGTGCTCGTGGACCTCCTTCTCCTTCAACAGACAATTTCTCACTCAGAATTTGTACTTACTGACGGAACTGTTATGGGGGATGGAGCTGGACCAAGAACGATGATACCAAAGATAGGAAACCTCTTGATAGCAACAAATGATATGGTGGCAGCTGATACAGCCCAATCAAGGATTATGGGCTTGGATCAAAAATGCGTGCACAAACTCCAGATAGCGGACAGCCTTGGGTTAGGTAGTGCAGATCCGGATAACATAGAGATTGTTGGCGACTACGAGTCGTGGGCTGACCTTCCAAATTTCCACATGAGCCCAGGCAAATCACCGGTTATCACATGGAACCGAGGATTTCTCAAATTTCCAGGCATGGAGAAATTCCTGTTTCGCTCTCCATTGATGTGGCTACCCACACAGCTTTCAGGGCTCTATCACGATGGAATTTGGTTGCCGCTAAAAGGTAAGAAATGGGTAAATTGGTTTCTTGAGGAAACAGAGTGGGGCGAGTTGTGGAAATCATATTCAGAATAAAAAAGAGGACTAAAAATGGCAGCTACGGACTACCTCAGACTAATGCGCCCATGGCAATGGTACAAGAACTTGCTTGTCTTCATTGCGATTATTTTCGTTGAGATTCCAGAGGAATGGCCATGGGAAAAGCTGCCAGCCATTTTTGACTGGAATAACTATCCCCTCCTGATTCTTGGATTCGTTGCGCTCTGCTTTGTATCCAGTGCTGGATACATTATAAATGACATTTCGGACATGGAAAAAGACTCAGCTCATCCTGAGAAGAGAAACCGACCTCTCCCTTCAGGTGGGGCATCAAAAAGAGCTGCATACATACTTGCAGCTGTGCTTATGGTTGCAGGACTATGGCTCTCCTATTTCGGTGTAGGAATACTGGGTGCATTCTATCGAGTTGGAGCATTGGGAGGCCTTTTCCTCCTAGTAGTTATTTTGTATATCGTAAATGCTCAGCTCTACAACTACTTCCTCAGACAATGGGCTGTAGTTGATGTAGTAGTCCTTGCTGTTGGATTCATTCTTAGAGCAATAGCAGGCACTTTCCTCATCGGAGTACCATTCACTTCTTGGCTTGTTGTCGGTATCTTCTTCTTCGCACTAATACTCGGCTTTGGAAAGAGAAAGAATGAACTACAACTCCTTGGTGAGGAAGCTGAGCAGCACAAAGAGGTGTTCCTTCAATATACTGATAACATGCTGGACCAAGGTATTACAATGTCAGCTACATGGTTTGTGCTCTTCTACACACTGTACATATACAACACTTTTCCAGATCCAGTCACACAGCCTGTGATGATGACGGTCCCAGTTGCCGCAGGCCTGATACTCAGATACGTTTATTTAATCCAGTCAGGAAGTCCAGTTGGACGTAAGCCTCATCTCGCCTTCAAGGACTTGGGAATTCTTATCGGGGGCATAATCTTTCTTGGAGCATTGCTCTTCACTATGTTCTTCTGGCAACCAGTATTCGAATTCATCCAAATACTATTCCCACCCCCTGAAGCTCTTCCGTAGGTGTATGTGATGAGTTCACGCCTCTCCGCTTTCGACCTTCATACACATACCCTCTACTCCAGGGATGGCTTGAATAAGCCATCAACTCTATTCAAGATGATGACGAAGAAGGGGCTGAGAGGCATGGCGCTCACTGAGCATTGGCAGCCATCAATCCTCAAACCCATTATCAGGAATGACAGGTTTCTTCTAAACGGATGCGAATACAAATCTTCCGACCACGGGGAGTTGATAGGTCTCTTTATCACTGAACCAATAAAAAATCGAACATTCGCGGAGATTGCTGAGGACATCCATGACCAGAACGCACTTACAATTCTGCCTCATCCAAAAGATCCCTTCAGGAAACAGACTGCCACTAGGAAGAAACTTCCTGAGAATTTGATCAGCAAACATGTAGACCTTATCGAGGGTATCAATTCCCGATGCCTTCTACCAATCCACAACACTCAGGCTCAACGTCTAGCCAGACGACTGGGCAAACCAGTCACAGCAGGCAGTGATGGTCATTTTAGCAGAGAGGTAGGTCATGGTCGAACTTGGCTGCAAGACATCGAAACAGCAGATGATATCTACGAGGAGCTTCGAAGGGGCAGGACTCAAATCACTGGTCATGTTTGTTTCTTCTATGTTCACATTCCAGGATTCATCTGGCAAAGACTGAGGAAGTGGCCTTATGAATGAGAACATGACAGAAGATAATGAATCCAGGGAATCGTTCGTGAGCATTCGCAAAGTCTTGGTCTTTGTGTTTGCTGGTGCAATTCTTTACCTTGCAATATTATTCCTCCTGCAATTTGATGAAATCATTGCAGCAGTAGCTGCCATCGATTGGTGGTGGGTTCTTCCCGTTATGATGGGGCTTTCATTTCTCAACTACGTCCTTCGGTATACCAAGTGGCAGTACTACTTGCGCAGGATAGACGTGAATCTGTCTCACG
>JAHQWZ010000158.1 GCA_029856425.1 Candidatus Thorarchaeota archaeon | reverse complement strand
CCAGTTATGCAGCGGAAAGACTGGGAGTTTGACTCCTGCACCTAGAAACACCGCCAGTGCAAAACCAATCTGAATATTGATAGCGATTGGTGCGGCCTTAATCGCCAGCATGTTGAAAGTGCCTGGTCCTAGGAAGAATAGCGCCATGAAGGAAACTAGCATCACAGATGAGCCAAGATGCGTATAGATGAAGAACTTGACAGCTGCGTGTTCACATCCTTCCTCTCCCCATCTACCAATGATGAAGAACATTGGAATAAGGACCAATTCCCAAAATAGGAAGAAACTGATAAGATCGAGTGACATGAACACTCCAAGTAAGCCCGTCTGGAGCATTAGAAAGAACATGTAGTACAAGTTCTTTGACTTATTGATATGGTTTGAACTGAGAGCCGCAATGAAGACAACGAGGTTTGAAAGGAAAACCATGGCGACGGATAGTCCGTCAACAGCGAGGAATATCTGGAGAATTGCGCTCCAGCTACCAAACTGCACAGTACTAAGTGCGAACGTCCACTCGTACCACATCACACCGGGGTCAGGTAGAACGGCAACAATCAAGACAAACGAGAGCAAGAGTTCGAAAAATGTTACAGCTAGGGTAAGGGCTCTGGCTCCTCTTCCGCCTGCAACGTAGGCAAAGAATGCTGCGATTATTGGAAGGAACAGCATTAATGGCAGGATATTGTCCATCGGCAACATTGCGATTAGGTCTTGGATGAATTCCAGCTGCATTCTAGAGCACCCCCAGCGATAGCAGAACAATGATGACCAATATCCCAATCCCGAACATGATCACTCCTACATAGTCATTGACTCTACCAGTCTGCGCAGACTGACTGGACTCTGAAGCTGCGACGCTGTATGTTGAAACTCCTTCAGCGAAGCCATCGACCACATTGTCATCGAACCATCTCAGTTTCGTTGCGAGGCCTTTGCCTGTGTCGGCGGACTTGAAGTCGATTCCATCAATAATCTTGTTGTCAACGTTCACTCGATAGCGTTCGGTAGCGCTTAGGAACTTGTTCAATATCCAATAATAGAACTCATTGATGTACCAACGATGCTTGAGGAAGTTGTGGATTCTCCTTCTGAAGCCCGTTTCTGGCACCCATGTATTGGGAGTGTCAGCACCCCTGATATACATCATATATCCGGGGATGCCACCAGCAAGTAAAGCTATGATCGTGATGCCAAATGGTACAATTCCCGGATAGGTGATTTTGACCTCTATCATGTGGGCAAAGTTCTCAGCCCAAGTGTGGCTCTCCTCAAGCACTATGTTCTGAACGAAGGGAAAGACGAGGAAGGCAATGATAGTGAAAGCGGCTAGTATATACAATGGTATCATCATCGCCGGACCTGGGTCGTGAGGCATTGAGTGATGCTCCTCTTCTTGGTGCTCCTCGTGGAACTCCTCATTCTCTTCAGAATGCTCTTCCTCATGCGAGTCGTGCGACTCATGGTGGTCTTGGGTTTCCTTTGAAGGCCCATAGAAAGTGATACCCATGAGACGAATGCTATAGAATATTGTACAGCCAGCGGCTAGAACAGCGAAGAAGAATAACATCCATCCAATTGGATTTGGCCAATGCGCCGCCAGCTCATAGGTATACTCAATGATGGAGTCCTTTGACCAGAATCCTGAGAATGGTGGGATGCCAGCTAGGGCAAGAACACCAATCCACATCACAATGAGGGTTTTTCTCATATACTGTTTGAGGCCTCCCATCTTTGTGATGAACTTCGTATGGAGAGCATGAATAACCCCTCCTGATGCAAGGAACAGCAGAGCTTTGAATGCGCCATGTGAGATGACATGCATCACGCTACTCAGATATGCATCAGTGAAGTGAAGTCCCTCCGCCTGAAGGACACCGCCCACACCTAGTGAGAGCATCATGTATCCCAACTGGCTAAGTGTAGAGAAGGCCAGTATCTGCTTCAACTCGTTCGAAACCATACCCATGGTGGCAGTCATGAGAGCAGTTATGCCGCCTACAATTGCCACAAAGATGAAGAATGTCAAAGCAGCTTCAAAGCCCACAGTCTGAAGCACTCCAATATGGTCGCCTCCGTTGTGCTCACCAGCAGCTGAAGCCATTGTGACCAAGAATCGTGCTGTGATGTAGACACCAGCCTTAACCATTGTTGCAGCGTGTATGAGAGCAGAAACGCTTGTGGGACCAGCCATAGCTTCAGGAAGCCAGACCTGAAGTGGAGCTTGACCAGATTTGCCGATAGCACCCATGAAGATGAGCAGGAATGTTGGCACAAGCATTCCAATGCCAGCCATTGTGCTCCACCAGGATTGAGCATCTGCAGCCATCTCGGTGAATGAGAAGGTGCCGGTGAAGACGAAGAGAATTAGGATTCCACCTAGCATGAAGGCGTCACCAATTCTTGTGACGATGAATGCCTTTGTGCCGCAATGAGTGTTATACTGACCCTCTGTTCTGAAATGTAGGAGCGGATTTTTGTAATCGATGTCTGAAGGGTCGGTTTCAGGAGGATTTCTCTTGTCGTTCCAGAATCCTATCAAACCATATGAGCAAAAACCCATGATTTCCCATCCAATAAATGCGATGAGCAGGTTATTGCTGAGCACAAGAGTGAGCATTCCACCACCGAAGGCAAGCATAAGGATGAAGAACCGGTTGCGGTCGCCCTCGTGAGCCATATATTCCGTAGAATAGACGTAGATGAGAAAACAGAGAGTACTGGCTAGAATCCCCATCAATACTGAGAGGGGATCCAAGAGCACCTCGAACTCGAGTCCTAAGACTTCAATCCACATCCAACTTGTCGTTTGAGTTGGATGTCCAATCTCAGGCAGGAGTGACCAGCAGAAGACCATAGCAATTCCCATAAGGATAGCCGGGGTCCAGTCCCGCAAGCGCTCGCTAAACCTTCCAGCAACTGGAACGAAGAGTGAGCCTAGCAAAGGAATCACGAGGATAAGCCAATAGGGTAGTCCAAGCAACATGTCAATCACCTCAGGGAAGAATGTTAGCTATTCCTTCTACACCAGGAACGATGACATCCAGTGCCAGTCCTGGGAATATTCCAAAAAGCACAATGAGAACGCCAAGGATGATCATGGGGACGGTCATCCAGTTGGAGCTCTCCCTAACATCCTCTAGGGAATCAGGGTGAGGCCCTAAGAAGACCTTCCAAAGATACCGAAGCATGTATCCAGCACTCACAATAGAGCTTGACACCGCCAAGATGGAAAGCGCAAAGAACTCGGGTCGGGCTAGACCAGTAGGACTCATCAGAACAGCATCGAAACCACCTAGGAACATCATCCATTCGCTGGCAAAACCAGAGAGTGGCGGACTTCCTGCGATGCTCAATGCGCCAATGGCTGCCGCAAATGCAGTGATAGGCATCTTGTTTGAGAGACCTCCCATTAGGTCGACGTCTCTCAAGTGAGTCTGATGGATCACAGCTCCAGCAGTCATAAACAAGAGACCCTTGCTGAAAGCGTGATTGATGAGATGGAACAGACCCCCAGACACACCAAAGGTAGTGATCATTCCAAGCGCAAAAAGCACATACCCCATCTGTGAAACTGAGGAGTAAGCCAGCAGTCTCTTGATGTCCTTCTGGACTAGAGCCATCGCTCCTCCGTAGAACATTGTGATGACACCAAGAGTACCAATCCAGAATGATAGCGTCAGGGCCGCTGGACCAAGTGTAATTATGCCAAACCTCACAAGAGCATATGCACCGGTCTCTATCATGGCTCCTGAAAGCAGAACTGAGATTGGTGTTGGGGCTTCAGCGTGAACTGGAGGCAGCCACCAATGAATTGGAAACACAGCCATCTTGACTAAAAAGCCAGCTGCAAGCAATACAAAGATGAGCTGAAGTAGCTGCAGGTCAGCCCATACAGCAGGTGCCATGGCCAGAATAGCGTACAACTCGAATGTCCCCGTGAAGAAGTACAAGAGACCGAAGCCAATCAATATACAGACTGCACCAGCCTGAGTATATAGCCAGAACTTGATGGCGGTCCGCTTACGGGTTTCTGGTAAGCCCCAGAATAGAATGAGGAAATAAGCTGGAACCAGCATGAGTTCCCAAAAGATGAAAAATTCCAGCAAATTGGTCGCTAGCGTCACTCCTTGCATTCCCATAAGGAAGAACAGAGTGTTGGCGAAGAATGTGGGCTTGTTCTCACTGTGCTCTGTATAGCCAACCGCATAGACCACTGAGAGGAATCCCAGTACAACCACCGCAAAGGTGATCGGGAAGGCAATCTCATCCAAATAGAGACCGAACTCTCCGAGCACCGCGGACCAACTGACTTTCTCAGCCGCTCGGCCGCTTTCAACCAAAACACGGTAGAATGGTGGCACCATGATGAGAGCAGCAAACGCCGAGATTCCAACTGCAATCTTGCCTGATGACTTCTCGAGTCTACCCTTCAGAAGGTAGATCAGTAGTCCTCCTATGAAGAGCACGAGGAGGGACATAGTCATGAATGGAAACTCGAATGCTGCCTGCATCAACGGAACCTCCTTCCGCGCCACTCAAGTGGGTCTCTGTCGAGGGTTTCAATCTTGTCTGGTCCATAGAGGAGGTCCTCTCTCTCCCCTTCGCTAATGTCAACAACTTGGGTGTGGAAAAGAGCATCGAATCGGCAGGCTTGAACACACAACCCGCAGAAAATACAGCGTGTGTAGTCAAAGTACAACGCTGCATCCTTCTCGTACCTCTTGTCACTCTTATCGATACTGATAGCAACAACGGGACATGCTCGTACACACTGCATGCATGCCGTGCAATTCTCACGCACATGGATGTGCCTTCCCCGAGTGGTTTCCGGGTACTCTCTGTCCTCAAAGGGATAGAAGTATGTGAATGGACGGGACATCACTTGTCGGAAAATGTGTCTCAATATCTGGAATATGTCACCTAGGTTTCTGAAGAATCCCATCTTGCTCTAGCCTCCTATTCCTAGAATTGCCTGAAGTGCAGGTATGTTGGCGATTCCCAACATGACTAATACAACGTTCAGTATTGACAATGGAAGGAGATACTTCCAACAGAAGTACACAATCTGGTCCTGTCTGAGTCGATGGAATGATGAAGTCACCACGACAAAGAAGAAGAAAACTATCAGGAATTTGATGATGAAAATCACGCTCCCTGGCAAGAAAGAAGGTCCCTGGAACCCGCCCAAGAACAACGCAACAATTAGGGCGGAATAGAGAGCCTGCTCAGCGAACTCGGCAAAATACG
>JAHQWZ010000157.1 GCA_029856425.1 Candidatus Thorarchaeota archaeon | reverse complement strand
AGTTTTCTTAGTAATCGCCTCTTCTATGATATCTGGATTAATGTTGTAAGTATCAAACTTCACATCTACGAAAATGGGAACTGCCCCGATCATGGTGATAGTATTAGCTGATGCGATGAATGTAAAGGGAGTTGTAATGACCTCATCGCCGGGTTGAAGACCAAGAGCTTCAAGTGCTGTTGAAAGCGCAGTCGTTCCATTGCTAGTCACTGCAGCGAATTTGGTCCCCACATAGTCGGCAAATAGCTTCTCAAACTCACGCGAAACCTTGCCTTCAGCTAACATACCTGACTCGAGGACTTTCTTCACAGCCTCTATCTCTTCATTATCAATAATTGGCTTTGCTGTAGGAATCATTGGAGGCACAACAGAATTCACTTCTGCTGCCGTTAAAATGATTTCTCAAGACTCGATCTCTTCAGCTTCTAAAATGGCTCTTTCACGACTAATTCGCCTATTCTCGATAAATCCAACTCCTCCCACTGTTACTCCCATTATCACGAGTGCCACAAGCATATACCAGAGATTCCCCAAAAAGAAGATGATTGCCAGACAAAACCCACTAAGAAATCCAGTTATTGCTCGGACAAAGTTGGTTGTCTTTCTTGGTGTGAGCCTTTGGCTAACCCAGTCCACAACAGTTGCGAATCCCACAGCTAATGATATCATGAACCAGAACCAATCCGGTTCCAGCACAAAATTGGAGATGAACAACGAAATAAGACCTAATCCAAGACCGCTATAGATGCCTGAACATCTGCCGCAAAAATATACAGAATGGCCTCTGAAAGAAACCCTGAGACAATGACCGTACTGTGAGGGAGGATGATGAGAAAGGAGCATACTGAGTGTTTCGAGAATGCCGCCACCAGAAAATGCATCTGAGTCAAGTTTGAGTTCATCAGGTCGGATGGACGAGTCTGGTTCTGTGGTCACAGATTTCCCTCTTAGCCAACGCATTAAGCACGACTTATCTCTGTTTGCCTAGGGCAATCGTTTGCACTCATTTATGATTAAGGAACTCGAACTCCTTCAAGATTCTCTTTGCAGAAACAACGATCTTCTCATCAAATGGGCCTAGGTCAAATGATCTGGATTGAAGAGAGTTCAAAATTATTCGAAGCTGATTGAACACTTTCTTGTCTTTGATGAGATGTGGGAAATAAGCTTCAACAACAAAAGTTTCAGCCAAGATTTCGTGCCATATCTTGAATCTAGCAGATTCTTCAAGACTTGACTTGGAAGCTGATTTCAGGTGGACAAGCACATCACAAAGCATTGAAAAAAGAGTCAGATCAGGACTGGAAGGAATAGGAATCCTACCCAGATTGTTTGGTAAAAGATTGACAGTAAGACCCGCGTTGTTAGTCATCACAGTCTTGAAGAACCAAGAAATAAGCTTAGAGTTCAATAACACACAGATTGTCTTTAGCATTTCTTCACTGGCATTAAACATGTAGTTAGCAGAGTTGAGCACTAAGAAGCGACCTGAATCGAAAGAGGCGATTGGATGTTCTGAGTTCTGTTGGACTACAACCTTTGGAATATGCTGCAGATCCCTTCTCCCGGGTTTTGCTAGTTCATCGGGTTTGTAATTTAAATATACGCTACTCTTGACATCGTATTTCGCAATGTCTCGTCCACGAAGCAGTGGCATCCAATTGCCATCCGATTTGGGTTCATTTGAAATGAATCTTCGATTACTCCCGGTTTCAATCCCACGTTTAATCGTGACCTCGGTATTCAGCAAAGGCAAACGGGACATATGCAGGAGATAAGGTATGATCTCGGGGGATATGCTCAAGAGATACCTGTTATTCCAAGGTGAAATCAGATTGAAGTATGGTTCATGATCAATTGCAGCAGTAACACTGCAGTCTCCAGTTTTGGAATCATAAACGGAGAGAGTAACAGAAGAAGGGTCTATTGTTGGTCCTTTTTGCAGGACAATTATAGCTGTTTCTGCCGTTACTCCACTAAAGACACCAGGACCACAATCTGAGAGATGAATCAGGTCATTTGTTGCCACCAAAGACTGCCTGAAACTACTGAATGTATCCAAAGTTAGGAGGTTCTTGTGAATCAAGTAGCCGAGGATGCCTCCTTTCCTCAGTTGAGCCATTGATGCCTGAATAAAAAGGGCGTGCGTATTGTACTCACGTGTTAGGGAGTACCGTTTCTTGATGGCATGCTTGTACTTCACATCTCTTGATGTAAGTCGCATGTATGGAGGGTTCCCAATGATGATATCGTATTGGTCATCGCTTTCTTCTGAAACAAGTGTATCTGCGACTCTGAGGTTTCTTCCTGGAATAAAAGAGGGAGCAGCGCCTGCAAGATGATAGAGAGCTAACCAGAGCTGTGCCTGAGCAATGTTAATCGCGTCCTCATCAAGATCATGTCCGAAAAGAGAGTGCCTCAGTAGATACGATGCAATAGCATCAAGTCTGTTTGTTTTCACACTTATATTACTCAGAACAACTGTGCGGGCACTAGTCTTGATCCTTTTGAGGAGCTCCTCAAGCATGGCAAACAGAAAGATCCCGCTTCCACATGCATTATCTAAGATCCTTAGGCCCAATAGGTTAGAAGCCTTGGAATTGCACTCATTTGACTCAAATGAGTCAAGAGACAGCCTGCAGATAGTCTGCGCAAGACCATATGGAGTATAGTAGACACCGCGGTGCTTCCTTCGCTCCTGACTCTTTAGTGCCTCATATACACTTCCAAGAAATAGAATCCTAGTGTCCAGGATGGATTTATCATCCCGCGGTCCAAAATCAAAATCCAAGATTAATCCTGCTTTCCCAGTCAGTATCGAAAAAGGATCATGTTGGCTGTTTCCGAGCGAATTCGCAAAGAGACCCAATTTCTGATATTCTTGATTTCTTTGAAATCCTTTGAGGTTTCCATCCATCTCCTTGAGTATGTGAAGGAAGATTATTTGTTGAGTCCTCAGGTTTGATTGCTGCCCAATGGACTCACCCAGTTCCTCTAATATATAGTTCCTAAGCCTAACTGCCTTGCGAATGACTCTGCCATTTCGTATTTGAGTAACCATCTCAGAACCTCAGGTGGATATGCCACGATACATGCAATCCGCAAGATGTGTCTTTCGTATTTTCCTAGTCTTCAGGAAGTGCGAGTACCGACTTATACTAGCTTAAACTTTCATGGATTGTTAAAGCCACACGATATGCATCAATTAACAGGACGAGAAGGACAGCATTAAAATGGTGGATTCCGCCAGTTATAATCACTTTAACATCCGAACTGATGGACGCTGATAAACATGGCCAATTTGCTATTAGTTGATATGGATAAATGCACTGGCTGCAAGCAGTGCTCTCTAGCTTGTTCATTGATAAAGGAAAATCTCTTTGACCCAAATAGGGGAAGAGTGAAGGTCTACAAGAAGGAGGATATTGCTCTAGGCATACAATTTCTCTGTGAACAATGTGATGCTCATCCTTGTGTGGAGTCTTGTCCAGAGAAGGCATTATCACGTGATGATAGCACAGGAATCATTACTGTTGATAATAACAAATGTAAAGGTCTGGCAAAATGCATAGAAGCATGTCCATACCACGGAATAAAACTGCATCCAGAAACCAATAAGGCGATTATCTGCGATCTCTGTGGTGGTGATCCATATTGCGCAAAGCACTGTGTGCCTGGTGCAATCCAGTGGGTGAATGCAACAGATGACTTATTGAAACAGAAGAAGAAACTAAGATCAGCTAGAATGGCCATGTATCGTGACTTGAAGAAGGAGGCTGCATAGAAATGTACGGGCATCAAGGAAAAATCCTACACGTTGATCTCGCAAGCGGTAGAATTTGGAAAGAAGATATACCGGAAGAATGGAAACGCTTGTATGTTGGCTCAAGAGGAATAAATGCCAAACTCCTTTGGGACTATTGCAAGGACCCAGATATCACATGGGATGACCCAAGGAATATCATCATCTACGCTCCAGGAGCTGTAACAGGTACAACTGCTCCTTGTTCAGGGAGGACATCTGTCACGACAGTTGGTTGTACAACCGGACTCTATCTGAAGAGTAACACAGGAGGTCATTGGGGTTCCGAGTTGAAGTTTGCAGGATATGATCACCTTGTTGTGCATGGCGTTGCTGATAAGCCCTCATACATCTTTATTGAGGATGATCACGTAGAAATCAGAGATGCAAAGGACCTCTGGGGAAAAGATATCATTGAAACTGATGCTCTGCTGAAGAATTGGCACGGGAATGAGTCAAAAAGCTTGTACATTGGACCTGCTGGTGAGAAACTTGTCAGAGCCGCGTCAATTCAATGCTCACTCTATCATGCCGCAGGAAGGGGAGGAGGAGCTGCAGTCATGGGGAAGAAGAAGCTTAAGGCTGTGGCTATTAAAGGAACAAAGCCTGTGAAGGTCAAGGACCCGAAAAAGTTCGCTGAAGTTGCTGAAGAGATGAGGGAGAACCTCCGTAAGGACAGCGGTTCTATCGGTCTGCACGAGTTTGGAACAGCAGGATCCATAGCAGCTGTCAACGAGCTTCATGCATTCCCAGGTAGGAACTGGCAGACTGGTTACACTGAGAATGTTCATCCAATCTCAGGCCAAGCATTGGTTGAAAAGGGATATCTCAAGAGACGCGTTGCATGTTTTGGCTGCACTATTGGTTGTCATCGGTATTCTGTGATTGATGAAGGTCCGAACAAGGGTATTGCGAGCGGTGGTCCTGAATACGAAACCTTTGGAGCTCTTGGCAACGGGCCTGGTATCATTGATACGGAGGGAGTGCTTCTGCTCAATGAGATGTGCAATCGACTTGGATTGGACACTATCACTGCAGGAACTGTGTCTCAGTGGGCTATTGAGAGCTATCTAAGGGGAGTTCTCACAAAAGAAGACACGGATGGCTTGGAACTTGACTGGGGCAAACTCGATGAAACTCTGAAGACAGTAGAAGCTATTGCATTGCGAAAAGGCAAACTTGGCAACCTTTTGGGTGATGGTCTCAAGATTGCCACGAAGAAGGTTGGACAGGACTCATACAAGTGGGCTATAATGAACGCAAAAGGACTAGAACAATCGAATGTTGAAACTCGGTCAGCAAAGGCGTATGCTTTGGCGTTTGCGGTCAACCCTCGCGGGAATGATCACCTGATGACAGAAACCTTTGCTGAGTTTGGTGCAAGTCCGGAGGCAGTTGAGGTCATTGAAAAGGTCACGGGTGACAAGAAGTGGGCATCGCCTCACTTCAC
>JAHQWZ010000156.1 GCA_029856425.1 Candidatus Thorarchaeota archaeon | reverse complement strand
AGCAATTTACCCAGTCCACGAATCTGCGAATTACGTAGATATTCGAGAAAGTCCTCTCCAATCTCCACAGTCAATTCAGCTGATGCAGCGGAGGCTTCGGAGAACATCTGTTTCAGACTCTCTGCAAAGACTTGCTCCATCTTTTCCTGAGCGACATCCATACTGTCTAACTTCTCTATTAGGATGTCCCGTAGCTCTATGTAGTGATGCATTTCGGGCGGCGGCACAGGTTTCTCAGGAACTGGTAGCTCCTCCATTTCTGGATATTGGTTATTCACTTCAACGATTCTAAGGTCTAATGATTTGGGACGAGCTGGCTCTGATATCACAGGAGGCGGCACTCCCTCTGGAAGTGTCTTTGCAGCTTCCACGTCTCTGCGATACTTCTCCATTTCACTTTCATAGCGGCCTTTCTCCTCATTGTATTGAGCTTCTGACAGGGCAATCTGCTCTGCTCGCTTCCTGTTATTATCACGGATGGGTTGATTTTCAACTTCAATTCGTCTGCAATTATCTTCCCATTCTTCTATAATCTGCTGGTATGCATTCTCTTGTTGATTGGCTTCGAATGTGACCTTGTCAACAATGGCTTGTGCGCTAGAACCCAGACCCACCTTGTTATGGACAAATCTGAGAAGTGCTAGGAATTTCTCCGGCATCTTCATTTGTGGCGCCACTGTTTCAAGATATCCCCGAATCCAAATGCGGGCTTCTTCTCTCCACTCTTCTGGCTTCTGAGTCATGCTTTCAATGAATTCGCCAAGTTCCTTGGTCAAGTCGGCTCCTTCATCAATTACCTTGTCAATAACCCTTCTTATCAGGGTCTTTGATAGAAGAGTATCTGCAACATTGGGAATTGTATTCAAAACCAGATCCTCAAATGCTTCCAGCAAAGCAATTAGAGCCTGCCCATCCTCAGACACATCTTGCGCGTCAAGCCCACTCGAATACTTGCCAGTTATTTCTCCTTTGGCAATATCAGCTACATCACTAAATTCAACAAGGTCCCAAATCTCAATACGTTCGAAAGCATCCAACATTTCTTCGTTTATCGTCGAAAGAATTTCATCCAAATTTCGATATACGGAGCCTTCGTAAGACACTTTGTCAAAAATGGCATTCATTTGCGAATGCAATTCAATGTAAACTTTCTCAAAGAGCATTTGATTGGTGGCGTCAACATTCAGTACCTTCATCTCTTCTTGGAATCTGTTCAAAGCAGACATGAAGGCTTGTCTTGCTGCTTTAACTACTACAAATTGACTCAGGGCATCTGAGAAATAGTGAGTTGTTCGGTTTGCATAGAGGTTAAAGTAGGAGACTGTGCTTCTAAGCTTCCATGCCCTTACCTCAGAAATATCATAAAAGCCACGCTGAACCGATTTCATCAGTTCTTCAGCGAGTGTTTGAGCAATGTTCTTCCTGAATCCAACAAACCAATCATCATGCAGGTCAATCTGAGTCAAAATCTCTTTCCTATGATCCTGCACTGAGAGCGTCTTTCCGGAGCCTACATGTTCCTCTGAGATTTTTTCAAATGAATCGACGGAATCAGAGAGTAGTGATAAAAACTCGTCTAGCTCTCTCCTGAACGAGTGCAAATCACTGAGGGCAACATCTCCTCGACCTAGAAACTCTAAGAAGACTGCAGTGATGGCATTTGCGATGTCAATTTCTTCCATACTGTAGGCGTAGGTATTTAGCTCGTTTAGGATTGCTCTTCCAGCTTCTGGCACTTTGACAGCAACTGCTTCTAACCCTCTAGGGGTTAGCAACCTATGTTTGAAATGTCTGAGAACTGTTTCTTCACTTTCTCGAGGCAGAAAGAACTCGAGAAGAGTCCTGTTCACTACTTTGATTCCGGGCGGGAGCAGTGTAAAGTCCTCTCGAAAATTCATGGTTACTGAAACTTCCTTATCGACATGCTCAGGTTTGAGTTGGAGAGAGTCCCACGATGCTTGAAAGCGTCTGTCCAGCATCTCAACAAAAATGACCTGATTTAGTCGGTCGTTGAATCTCCTTAGCACAGGCAGGCCATGGTTTTCGTAGCTCATTCCATTGCTGATAACAGCGCTTTCGACATCAGACATCTTCTTAGATAGTATTTGCATGTGTTCATCAATTTTGAATGGATCCACTGCTCCTTTTTCCCAGCTAAGAATAGCAACATGAGAGCCAATCCCCTCTGAAGTTCCCCCAGCAACGACAAGTTGTTCAGGAAGAACTCCCGGACCAGGTGTTCGTTCTAAATCCCACTCAAGAGATAGTAGCTCAAGACCTTCCGCATCTAAGAGAGCATCGCGTATCGCAAAAATAAGAGGAGTGATATTCATTGCAACTGTATCTGAGTTCTCTTCCATCATGCTTCCAGAACCAACAGCACTGCCCAAGGGATAACCCAAGTTTGTAGTTGTACCAAGAACTGAAGCTGAGGCCATTCTAATGGCTTCTACTGTACTCGGAGTGTCAACTTTCTTGTCTTTTTGACTCATTCTGAAACCACCCTGGTTATGAATTGCAATATCTGAGATGGAATGAGAAGAAAGTGTAAGGCTGATTATTGAATGTAGCTCGAATGCCCTCAATCTCTATACAGGCGACCATACACCCTTTTCATCGGTCCTCACTAAGCCAGCTTGCTGGAGGCCTTGAAGGACGACCGTTATTGTTGTGATGAGCAAGAATTCATAGATATCTGGGACAGGTATGCTTCGGGCCATTCTGATGTCGAAGACAAGTTGCTCCACGTCTGCATCACCCCGGGCTTCGAGATGGTGTAGAATGCTATCTTGAAAATGAATAACGCCATCACTGACCTGTTCGATGACAAGACGCACGTCTTCAAATAAATGTGGTATGTCGTGAGCTGGAAGAAGGTAGTCAGCTCCAAGTGACTCCATTGAAGAAAGCGCGCTGCTTCTTGCAGACACACTTCCACTTAGGTCCAGGTAGAATTTCCTTGGGTCATTAGGGAAATTACTGACTTCATCCCCCGTGAATAGAACCTTGTTTGCTCTATCGTGGAATACACAATGTCCTGCACTATGACCCCCGGTATGAAGTACATGTAGAGTGATATCTCCTACATTTACTGTGTCTCCATTACGCAGCAATCTGTAGGGTTCTACACCTTTGTAATTCACCCGTAGCGGTCCTCTGTCTACCTTCATCGTCATACGCTCTGCGACGTCAAGTACCATTCGCTCCTTTAGAAAAAGCTGAGGATCCTCCAGAATGGGACCGTCCTTTTCACCTATGAGTACAGGAGCACCAGTTGCTTTCTTTAGTCTGTAGGCACCTCCAACATGGTCCGGATGTCCATGTGTACAGAGAATACCTACAACATCACCAGGACCAAGACCAAGTTTTCGGATAAGCTGAATGGTGTTGTTTCCAGGGTCTCCTGCAGTCCCTGGGTCGATAACCAGTACGCTCTCGCCACTCACAACTATATACGATGAGATGAACCCGAACTCGTCTGCGAATTTTCCCCGAATCATGTAGATTCCCGGGATAATCTCTGAGGCTGCCATCGTTATGGTTGTAAGGGGACAATCAATCCTTATGACGATATCGTAGGTTAGTGATGCTTATCAGGCATTGATTTGAGGGTCTGCAGGAACTAGCTGAGGGATCTATTTAATGAAAGGAGTCTACGCGCTTGTAATTTCAATTCCAGATGACATTGATATGCGAATTGGTGCTCTTGGAGCGCAGAGATTCGAAGCAGGCGAATGGGTCTATGTAGGATCAGCCTTTGGGAATAGTTCAACCAGCCTTGAGCATCGAATTCGAAGGCACTTCTCTTCTGAAAAAAAGATACACTGGCACATAGACATCTTCTTGGACGTGGTTGGACCTCCAGCTGACGTCATTTGGTCTGAAGCTAGGAAGAAGAGAGAATGCGAAATAGCTGCTGAACTAAAAAGCCACGCTCAGTTTAGTCTGGGTCCTCCTGGGTTCGGGTCTTCTGATTGCAGAGAAAAATGCGGGACTCATCTATTCAGGCACCACGGAAAGAACACCTGGAAGGCTATAGAGAAGGTTTTCCGTTCATTAGAGCTTGAGCCCCGCTCAATGGAGGACCTATCCTGAGAATGAAGCTTTACACAGGTGGCAAGTGTTAAATGGCTCAGAAGTGATGGACAGCAAACGCTGGAGGAAACGCCATGCCAAACTGGAAGGAGATATTCATAAACCTCAGTGAAACCCAACAGACTTTCACCGTGTATTTGCGGTATACACAGAAAGATACGCTAGCGAAGATTCTGAATGTTAGAGTCTATGAAGTTCATGATGATTATGTCAAACTTGAGAATCCTAGCGGATTTGGCATCCTTGCCTTTGAGGATGTCCTGTATATTGTGATACCAAAGACCTAAACGGCATCGCCTCCGGTTCTGGCAGAGGATAAATCCTTATACGGTGAACCTTTTTAACAACGCAGCTCAGAAGAGGCTTAGGCAAGACGTATCGTCTGATAGGTGACAATCTAAATGTCGACTCCGGTTTTCATCCCAATTGAAGGAGAGCGTGTGGTAGCACAAACTGGAGAGTCAATAATTAGCAATTATAGACTTGCTCAGTTTGATAGAGGCTCAAACACAACTGTCAGTGTTCCACTTCACATTATCAAGGAGTATAAACTCACACCAAGATCGGCAATGTTCAAGGTTGTGAATGGTATAATCAATGTTATGGGAGCAATGCCTCGGAGAGAAGAACTACGTGGTGCCCTAGGGCTTGGAGAGTTTGAGAGATTAAAAGCGGGTGATCAGAGAAAGCTGTGTGAGGTCTGTGGAGTCCCATTTGTTCATCCCGACCACCCATATAATCGATGGACAACTATTGGTTATCATCGCAGGTTTTCAAGGCATTTCTACCAGACTTATGCTTGGCTCAGAGGAGAATCTGTCTTTACGTATTGGCCAGATTCATTCATCCTCACAAACTACCGACTCTACATCCTCGATACACGGAAGAACAAGCTGTATATGTTTCCATTACACATGGTTGAAACATTCGAAGCAAGAAAGAATCAATTGAAGATTAAAGCCACTTCCGGAAACTTCGATATACGGGGCCGAGTTCCCAGACAAGATCACCTCCTCCGAATGTGGCAAGAGAGAGCGTGGGATGTTCTAGCCAAAGACTATCTCGATTGGTTAATCCGAACATTCTCCTACATTAATCCCAGACATCCACTGTCACAATACACGTACAGCGATTCTGCTTCAGTAGCAACTCAGGTTGCGCAGGAAACAAAAGAAGAAATGGA